>JBEAVX010000656.1:0-5503 GCA_041160755.1 Pseudomonadota bacterium | reverse complement strand
GCCCTTGACCGTCGAGGAGGTCGGCGAGCTGATTCAGGGGATGCTCGGCGGCCGGGTGCCCTCAACGGAGCTCTCCCGCAACATCCACCAGGTCACCGGGGGCCTGCCCGGCTACGTCGAGGAGATCCTCCGGGCGATGGTGCAGTCCGGCGCCTTGGAGGCCCGCCGCACCGGGGCGAGCATCACCTGGGTGGACCGCAGCGAGGGCCGCATCGCGATCCCCGGCTCGGCCCGAGAGGCGATCAACCTGCGCTTGGACGCCTTGCCGCGCCTGGGCCGCCGTCTGGTGGAGGCCCTCGCCGTCGCCGGGGGCGAGGCCCAAGGCGGGATGCTCGCCTTCGCCTTGGAGCTTGAGCAAGACGCCGCCGTCGAAGGGCTAGAGGAGCTCGCTGGGCGCCGCATCGTCGAGTGCCGCGAGGAGGCCGGCGTCGAGCGCTGGACCTTCCGCCTGGGCATGACCCGCGAGCTCGTGATGGAGCGCCTTCGGGCGAGCCGCCGCTATGTGCTGCGAAAACGGCTCGCCCAGGCCGTCGTCGAGGAGCCCCCGGGGCCGCGCCGGGCGGAGCTGCTCGCGGCGGCGCGGCAGGTGGACGAGGCTCTGCACGACATCGTGTCTTGGGCCGAGCCGATGATCGAGTCGGGCCGCGCCGGGGAGGTCTTGCCCAGCCTGGAGCAGGTCAGCGCCGCCTGCCAGCGCACGAGCCCCCAGGACCGCGTCGCCTTGGCTCGGCTGCACCTGCTCTTGGGCCGGGCGCTCGCCGAGGCGCGCCCGGGCGACGGCTCCGCTGAGGCGGCGTTCCGGGAGGTCCACACCCTCACCGACAACCCGCGCCTGCGCGCCGAGGCCGACCTCTACAACGCCCGGCTCTGCGTCGAGCGCGGCGATCTGGACCGCGCCCAGGCGCTCCTCACCCGGGCCTACGACCTGAACGACCGCAGCAGCTCCCCACGCCTAGAGGCGCGGCTCTGTCGAGACATCGGCTCGGTGCAGTGGTTGATCGCCCGCTTTGAGGACGCCGGGCGCTGGTTTGACCGGGCCTTGGAGGCCGCCCGGCGCGACGGCCACCCCCGGGAGATCGCCCGGGCGCTCGTGTCGTTCGGCGTGTTCTGTGAGGTGCGGGGGCGGCTCACCGAGGGCGAGCGTGTGCTGCGGGAGGCGGTGGGGCTCTACGACTCCGTGGGCGACCGTTACGGCCAGTGGTACGCCCAGGCGAACCTCGCTGAAGTGCTGCGCCAGCGCGGCGCCTTCTCTGAAGCCATCAGCGCCCTGGAGCCCCAGCTCCGCGCCGCCCGAGACGGCGGCCCGCGCGGGCGCTGGGCGATGATGAACCTCAACCTCGCCGAGATCGAGATCGAGCTCTTCCACCTCGGCCGCGCCCGGGAGCGCCTCGCGACCCTCACCGCCGAGCTCGACTTCCGTGAGCACCTGCACCTCTGCGTCGGCGTGGCCTTGGCCCAGGCCCGGGTGGCGATGCTCACCCAAGAGCCCCGGAGAGCCGTGGAGATCCTAGAGCCCGCCATCCGCTCGGCGGAGGCGGCGGGGCTCAAGGTGATCGCCCCCCGGCTGCGGGCGGCGCTCGGCGAGGCCCTCGTGGCCTGCGGCGCCGTCGCCGAGGGCGAGGCCCAGCTCCGCCGCGCCATGGGTGAGGTCGAGGGCCTGGGCAACATGCCCACCCTCGGCGAGATCTGCGCCGCCCAGTCCCGGGCCTCGGGATGCCGCGAAGACCCCGACCGCCTCTTCGCCCCGGTGCTCAAGTGGATGGGTGAAGAGCCCGCCTTGCTCTTGCGCCTGGAGCACCTGCTCTGCTCGGCGCGCTGGGCCGAGTCCCGGGGCTGGCCCGACCGCGCCCGGGCGTTCTACGAGGCCGCCCAAGCCCTGCTCAAGCGGATCCGGGAGGACCTCGGCCCCGCCGACCAAGAGGCGCTCTCGGTCCATCCGTGGACGCTGGAGATCCGCCGCGGCCTGGGCTGATCCCACGTCGCTCACCTCGGGATCTCTCCCCTGAGGCCGATCGGCCGCGTGAAAGTCGGATGTAAGTTTCTCCAAGGATCAACGCCGAGTCCCGCCGAGGGGGCGTGTCCCTGGCGCTCGGTGTGGCGAACCGCAGAGACGATCCGCGCCTTCTCGGCGTCTTTGTCTGCGCGTTCGTCAACCTTCGCTCAAGTTGACTGTCTCCGACGAGGTCACCCGTCAGCGACGGAGTTCCGCGCCTCTCCACATAAAATGTAAAGGTCGTGACATAAAATTTGTTCGTCGTTTGCACATCATTCGTATACTATCTGAACACCGATAAACAGCCTCCAAAAAGACTTTTGGAGATTTTTCGGTTTCTCTATTATAGTGATTCTGCACCCCGGACAGGACAGCTCCGATGCCCACTCTGCACCCCTCCAAGCAGCTCCTACGAGTCAAGGTCGTCTACTATGGCGCGGGCCAGTGCGGGAAGACGACCAACCTCAAGATGCTGCACCAGGTGTTCCCTGCGGGCTCTCGCGGCGCGATGGTGACCTTAGACACCGAGTCTGAGCGCACCTTGTTCTTCGACTATTTCCCTGCGCACCTGGGCAACCTCAGGGGGTACAAAGTGCAGGTCGACTTCTTCTCCGTGCCCGGGCAGTCGTTCTACAACTCCACCCGCCGCGAGCTGCTGCGGAACGTCGACGGCCTCGTCTTCGTCGCCGACTCCAGCGAGCGCCGCGAGAACGCCAACCTCCTGGCGCTGGAGAACCTGGAGCAGAACCTCGTGCAGTACGGGCGCTCGCTCAAGGACACCCCCCACGTCCTGCAGTGGAACAAGCGTGACGTCGCCGACGCCGTGCCGGTCAACGTCATGGAGACCTTGTACAACCGCTACGGCGCCCCCACGGAGTCCGCCATCGCCTCGGAGATGGTCGGCGTCTGGGAGACCCAGACCGCCGTGTTGCGCACGGTGCTGGAGCGCCTGAGCCTTCAGTACGGCCAGCAGCCCGCGGCGATGGCCGGCTGAGCGGCGCTCACATCTCTAGGCGGGAGTCCTCCATCACCGCGAAGGTGGGGCGCACCCGCCAGCGCTCGCCGTCTAAGGTGAGCGTGCCCTCGACCTCGCCGTAGTACTGGTTGAAGTCGGCGTCGATGAGCCAGGCCGTCTTCGTCTCTCGGCGGTGGAAGCGGGGCGTGAAGGTGAGCTCGACGCCGTCGCCTTCGCCGCTGGGGTTGAACACCCGCCAGGGGCCGCTCTCTCGGGTGAGCTCGTTCTTAACGCCGGGCTCAAAGGCGGCGTCTGGCAGCTTGCGGAGCCGTCCATCGAGCCACACGGCGTACTTCATCGAGCGCACGGCGGGCCGGGCGCGGTCGGGGTGGTCGCGGTGAATCTGCACCCCCAGGGTCACCTGCTCTCCGGTGCGCTCGTGAACGGCCTCTCCGGCGGACGCCAGCCAATACCAGCCCTGGAGCCCCCGCTGGTGGCCGACCGTTCGATCCGTCGTGCCCAGGCAGCCCGGAGGCAACAAGATCACCTCGTTGCCGACGGTGAGCGCGCCGAACTTGAGCCGGGCGACGCCGTACCACTGCAGGCTGCCCCGGCCCCGATGAAACCGTGTGCACTGCACGAGCTGCGGCCCGACGTTGCGCTCCATGACCCCGGTGAGGTGCAGCCGACCGCAGTGCATCGAGAAGCGCAGCTCCCCCCGGGCCTCGTCCTCCTCAATAAACGAGCGGGTGGCGGGGTCTACGAACGTGCGCTGGTCCTCGCTGATCGTCACCTGGTTCTGCCGCAAGAGCCGGGTGAGCGACACGGCCTCAAAGCGCCCGGTGGCCTTCTCGACCACCTGCAGCGCGACGTTCCCGGCCCGCCCAAAGTCGGCGATGTTCCACACGAGGTAGTGGTCAGGGGTGTCGAGGGTGACGTGAAAGAAGCGGTTGAGCGCCATGGTGAAGGCGCTGGAGTCGGCGAAGTTGTAGACCCCGTCAAACCGCTCAAACCACCCGGCGTTGTAGGTGCCTTCGGGGGAGATCAGCGCGGCGGGGCTCGGCACCTGCCGGGTGTAGTCGATGCGAAGATCGAGCTCCGCGGGCGTGCGCCCGACGGCGGCGTCCAAGCGGTCGATGATGCGAGGCATGGCGGCGCTCCAGACAGGAAGGAGAGTGTACGCACGCCAGCGGCGGTGTGTTGCGGTTAGGCGCGCCCCAACACCCGCACCTCATCCCCAGGCCGCACGGCCCCGCCGATCACCACCCGGGCGTGAATCCCGCGCAGCCGGGCGGCTTTCAGCTCGTCCAGCCCCGTGAGCGCCCGGGCGTCGGCCCCGAAGCGGCGCTCAAACTTGAGGCAGCCGGTGTGGGGCTTCGCCGTGATCTCCAGCACCACCTCACCCACCTGGAGGCGGCTGCCCGTGGGCAGGTTCTCGGCGCTCAGGTCAAGCTCGACGAGCAGGTTGTCGCCGGGGAGGCTCAGGTCTTGGCCGTTGCACACGAGCGCGGCCACGTCCGCCCGCATGAGCGTGACCTCGGCCTCGGGGTTCGGCCGCTCGGCTTGGGCCCACCGATCGCTCAGGAGGCCCTGGCCTGGCGCGAGCTGGCCGACCGCTGGGGTGCGGCGGGCCTCGCCGGGGTGGCGCTCAACGACCAGCGCCACGCGGCCGACGTCCAGAGGCGGCGCGGGCAGCGCGGCGAGGGCCGCGCGTAAGGCGGCGAGGGGGAGGTGGTGGCTCGGGTCGGAGGTGGGGACGAGGATCTGCGCGTCGTTCATCAATTCCTCCGAGCGCCTGCGGTGTGCCGCCTCAGCTTACCACTCGTCGCGACCGCCCTTCTTGCCGCCGCCTTCTTCAGCGTCGCCGTCGAAGTCCTCTTCGTCGCCCTCTTCGAAGTCTTCGTCTTCGTCGAAGTCTTCGTCGTCGAGGTCGCCGTCGAAGTCGTCGTCGTCGTCGTCGAGCTCGTCGTCCTCGTCGAACTCGCTGTCGAGACGATCATCGTCGTCGTCGTCATCGTCGTCGTCGTTCTCGTCGAGGTAGTCTTCGTCCTCAAGGAGCTCCTCAAAGACCTCCTCGACCATACGCGCCGACTTGGGGCGGGCCGCGCTGAGGCGCTGGGCGAGGTCTTCAGCGATGAGGCCCTTCTGGCCCCAGGCCTTCACGACGTAGTACGCGACGTCGTACTCGCTCTGGGCTTTCTTGGGGAGCTTCGAGAGGATGACCTTGCCGTGGCGATAGTGCGCCACGAACTTACGAAGCTCTTCTTTGGTGAAGAGCTCCATGAGGAGCTCAACGAGGGAGTCGGAGGAGGATGACATGAAGAGTTCCGGGGCCTCCGTCGGGGTCGTGCCGGGGTGGCGGGGGGTGAAGGAAGCAGGGCGGGAGCGGGTCGTAGGGCCGCGAGGGAGCCTACCAGGCGGTCCCAGCCGGATCGATTGCCCCTATGCTCTGCCTCGCAAACGCCGACAAGTCTTTTTTGGTGCATCACCGGCCAGCCTCACGCCTTCGCCCTCTGCGAGCGCCCCCGGCCCGCGTTAAACGTGCTCACCCCCCT
>JBEAVX010000655.1:0-3143 GCA_041160755.1 Pseudomonadota bacterium | reverse complement strand
CGAGGGTGTCATCCCAGAGGGCGGCCTGACCAAACGGCCCCGTCGCCAAGGCGTAGCGCCAGCGGTGCGCCGTGGCCTCCGCCGGGCGCACCTCGACGCCGGCGACCTCGGAGAAGGCCCGCACGAGGGTCTGGATGACGGCCTCGGCGGGGTCCTCCAGGTGCGCCGCGCTCCAGGCCCGCGCGCCGTGGAGCACCCAGCGCTCCCCTGGGGCGCGGCCGGGCTTGCTGGAGTCTCGCGCGGCGACGCCCAAGGCCGAGCCCTCGATCCGGGCGGCGTCAAACCCCAGGTCGAGGGCTGCGTCAAGGCGGAGCATCACCGCGTGGCAAGGGTCCAGGCGGGCCTCGGCGGCTTGGGCGGCGAGGCCAGGGCTCAGGGCCAAGAGCGGGGCGGCCTGGGGCGCGGGGACGGCCAGGAGCACAACATCAAAGCCCTCATAGGAGCCACCCGCCGTGTCGGTGAGCGTGAACCGCCGCCCGTCGTGGTGGAGGGCGTTGATCTGGACGCTCGGGACGAAGGAGAGGCCCTCGGCGAGCTGCGCGGCGACGGCGCTCATGCGGTCTACGCCGACAAACCGCTCGGTCTGGAGCGTGTCCGAGCGCTGCTCTCCGCCCACCTGGACACGCACGAAGCGGCCCTCCCACGGGGCGACGACCCCCTCGGAGAGCCAGCTCTCCACCACCCGGCGAAACCGGGGATCGCGGGCGGTGAAGTAGAGCGCGCCGTGGTCAAAGCCGCCACCTTCAGCCCGCCGCGTCGAGATGCGCCCGCCGGGGCCTCGGGCCTTGTCGAAGACGACGACGGGCAGGCCGTGATCGTGGAGCGTGCGCGCGCAGGCCAGCCCGGCGACGCCCGCGCCGATGACGGCCACCCGGGGCAGAAAGACCGTCCGGGGACGGTCGAGCCGCCGCCGGAGCCGCTCCAGATCGAGGCGCCGCTGGTGCTCCGCCAAGGGGCGCGGCCGCACCGCGCCGATCACCGGGGCCTCCGGCTGAAACGGCCGGTCAAACAGGCCGAGGCACCACAAGAGGCCGCCATACGAGCTTGGGTCACGGCCATCCAAGGCGTAGCGATGGTTCAGGTCGATGAGCTGGGCCAAGGCGGCCTCGGGGCTCGGCGTCCACTGGAGGAGCGCCTTGCCCCAGGTCATGCGCAGGTTGTTGTGCAGCTCGCCGTGCACCCGGAGGCTCCGCTGCGCGAGATCCCAGAGGGCGTCGCCGCTTTGCCCCCGGGCGAGGCGCTCCGGGGAGACGATCTGGGGGCGCGGATCCTGCGCGTGGCGGCGCAGGGTGGCCTGGGCCCAGGCGGGCAAGGCGTCGAGATCCTCCAGGCTCGGCGCGTGGGCGCAGAAGCTCGCCGCCAGCTCACGCCAGATGAGCAGCTCATCCAAGAACTTCTCCGCGCCCTCTCCGCCGACAGCGGCGGCCTCCCGGGCGACACGCAGGGGCGAGATCGCGCCGTAGTGCAGGTACGCCGAGAGGCGGCTCACCCCGTCTAGGGTGGCGTCGTCGCGGTCCTTGTGGTAACGCGCCAGCCCCCGGCGCTTGAAGCTCTCCCACCGCGCCAAGCCCGCCCGGGCGCCGCCGGGGGTGTCGAAGACGGGGCCGACGCTGTGGTCGATCTCGCAGGCCGCCACGAGCGCCGGGATGTCCATCTCCGCCGGGTTCACGGGGGCGAACGGCAGCTCCGGCGTGAAGCCTGGCCGCGAGACGGGGTGATCCACCCAGACCCGGCGCAGGCGCTCGGCGCGGAGCGACGCGGTGCGCTCCCGAAAGCTGAACGCGCGGTCGAGGCCCTTGGGGACGAGCGCCAACGGCACCACGCCGGCCGTGTCCACCCGCCACACCGGCGCGCTCACCTGCCGGGCCAAGGCGTCGGTCCACTGGGGCAGCGGCGGCGCCAGCCCCTCGTCGACGACGATCAAGGCGGCGGCGCGCCCCAAGGTGACGAGGTGGGGGCCTCGATGCCCAGGCCGCTCGACGTGGAGGGCGCCGCCGACGCCCCGCGCCGCCAGCTCGGCGTGCAGGTCGCGGGCGCACTCCAGCATGAACGTGGCGTGGCGGTCGTTCATGTAGTGGTGGCGCTCGGAGAGCCCCTGGTAGACGAGGACCGGCAGCCCGAGGGTGTCCCCGGCGGCCAAGGCCACGTCGAGCGCCGGGTTCTCGTGGCCCCGAAGCGCGCACCGGAGCCAAACGAGCACAAACGCCCCGACGGGCGGGGCGGTGGTGAGCGGGCGAACCCGCTCAGCGAGGTGGTTGGGCAGCGTCCGCAGCAGGCCTTCGGCCACGTCCTCTCTCCGTTGGGGCAGCGCTGGGTTGGGCGCCCAGCGGAGAGAGGTTGCGGCGAGGGCTAGGTGAAGAACAAGAGCGTCACCACACCGAACAGCGGCAGCAGGAAGACCGCCGCCCAGCCGCAGTAGGCGAAGAAGCTCGGCATCTTGACGCCGCGGCTCTCGACGACGGCCTTCACCATGAAGTTCGGGGCGTTGCCGATGTAGGAGTTCGCGCCCATGAACACCGCGCCGCAAGAGACGGCGGCCAAGGTGGTGGCGAGGTCCGTCATCAGCACCTTGGGATCGCCGCCCGCGAGCTCAAAGAACACGAGGTAGGTCGGGGCGTTGTCCAAGAACGACGACAAGGCGCCGGCCATCCAGAAGAACATGGGGTTGGAGAGCTCGCCGGACTCCGTGCGGGTCATGGCGACGAGGCCCGACAAGGCGCCTTGCTCACCGGCGTTCAGGATCGCGATGACCGGTGCGATGGTGATGAAGATCACGACGAAGAGCTTGGCGACCTCCTTGAGCGGGCCCCACGAGAACTCGTTCGCCTCATGCACCTGTTTGGGGGTGAGCTTGAGGCTCACGCCGGCGACGATGAGCAGGATCACCTCACGGGCGATGTTCTGGTGCTCGACATGAATGCCGCCGACATCGACGTAGGTGCCGGGCTTCCACATCGCCGAGAGCAGCACCGCGCCGATGACCGCGAGCAGGAGCGGCAGGTTCACCAGGCCGTCGAGGCCGTACTTCTCATCGCTGGGCTCGGCTTTGCCGGTCTCGCGCTTGTAGGCCCAGGTGTCAAGGGCGAAGAAGATCAAGAACAGCGGGATCGCGACGGTGAGCATCTCTTTCCAGAGGTGCGTGA
>JBEAVX010000633.1:0-3308 GCA_041160755.1 Pseudomonadota bacterium | reverse complement strand
AGCCAGCGGGAGGGCTCCTCCATCAGCTCGGTGGCCAGCGCCATGGACGCGGTGCGTTGGGTGAAATCGCTCATGGTCAGCCCTTCACCGACCCCGCCGTGAGCCCCTCGACGAGGAACCGCTGCAGCGCGAAGAACAAGAGCATCACCGGCAGGCTCACGAGGATCGAGCCCGCGGCGAAGCGCCCCCACTCGGTGCCGAAGTCGCCGACGTAGCTCTGCAGCACCACCGGCAAGGTGAAGGCGCGCTCATCGCTCATGAACGTCGCGGCCAAGATGAACTCGTTCCACGCCGTCATGAACGAGAACAGCGCCGTGACGACCAGCGCCGGGCGGGCCAGCGGCAAGATGATGCGTGTGAACGTCATCCAGCGCGAGGCGCCGTCCATCAGCGCGGCCTCCTCCAGCTCAACCGGGATGGTGTCGAAGTACCCCTTGAGGTTCCAGGTCGAGAACGGGACGGCCGTGGTCGAGTACACCAGCGCCAAGCCCAACATGGAGTTCAAGAGCCCCGCCTCGTCGAGCAAGATGTACAGAGGGATCGCCATCACCACGCCGGGGAACATCTGCGTCACGAGGAACATCGACATGCCGATGTCTCGCCCCGGAAACGCCCAGCGGCTCATCGCGTAGCCGGCCGTGCACGCGAGCGTGATGCCCAAGGCGGACGTCACCGCGCTCACAAACAGCGAGTTCAGGAGCTGCCGCCCAAAGAGCCACGAGCCGTCGGCGGCCTTGGTGCCGATCACCTCGGAGAAGTTCTGAAGGCTCACCTCGGTGGGGAACGGCATCGGGTCCATCGAGAACGCCTGGCTCGGCGTGAGCGCCATCTTGAGCACCCACAGCACCGGGTAGAGCACGGCGAGGGTGGTGACCACGAGCACGAGGTGCGTGGCGAGGAGCACAGGCACCGAGGGCGACTGGCCGTGGCTTGGCTGAGACATCAGAGCACCTTCCGACCGGCGACGCGGTTCCCGAGCCGTGACCAGCCCAGCAGCACAAAAAAGATGAGCACGGCGTAGGCCGAGGCGTAGCCGTAGCGGGCCTGCCGGGTGAACGCCCAGCGGTAGGCCTCGGAGATGAGGATCTCCGTCTGGCTGTCGGGCTCGCCGCCGCTCACCAAGAAGATGATGTTGAACATGTTGAAGGTCCACACGCTGCCCAAGACCACGGCGGGCAGAAGCGCGGGCGTCAACAGGGGCCAGGTGACGTGGCGGAACCGCTGCCAGGCGCTCGCGCCGTCCACCTCAGCGGCCTGCTCCAGCTCTCGCGGGATGGCCTGGAGCGCGCCCAAGGTCACCACCATCATGAACGGGAAGCCGAGCCAGGTGTTTGTGATGAGGTTCGCCGAGAAGGCCGTGGAGAAGCTGGCGAACCAAGACACGGGCTCAAGCCCCACGGCGTCGAGGATGGCGTTGATCGCCCCGAACTGCCGGTGGAACATGCCCTTCCAGATCAAGGCCGTGATGTAGTTTGGGATCGCCCAGGGCAAGATCAAGAGCACCCGCCACAGCCCCCGCAGGCGAACCCAAGGCTCCCGCAGGATCAAGGCGAGGCCGAGGCCGATGCTGACATGCAGCGCCACGTTCGCCAAGGTCCACAACACCGTGATCACCAAGGTGAAGTAGAACGACAGGGCTGAGGTGATCGGCCAGTCTCGGGCGAGCAGGATGTCGAGGTAGTTGGCGAGGCCGACGTAGGTGAACTGGCCATCTTTGTGCGAGAACAGGCTCACCGCCGCGCCCACCACGAACGGCAACATCACAAGCACGCTCATCGCGAGCGCGGCCGGGCCGACGTAGAGGTAGGCGAAGGCCCACCGTTTGATGTCGGCGCGCACAGACGGGTTGATGAGCTGGCGGCCCAGCGCCCCGACGACGGCGGCGAGGCCCAGGCCCAAGGCGATCCACGCGAACGTGGGGTCGGCGGCGGGGGGCTCGGGCCGGGTGGTGACGGCGAGCTCGGTGGCGGCCTCATCGAGGGCGGCCTGGGGCGTGTAGTCGCCGCGCATCACCCGGCGCAGGGCCTTCGCCATGGGCTCCCAGGTGGACGCCATGAGCGGCTTGTTGGGCATCGGCACGGCGGCGTCGAGCTGGGCGCGGAAGGCCGAGAGGATCGGGTCGGCGGCGACGGCGGGGTCGTCGTAGGTGGCCAAGGTCGCCACGGACTGCCGCCCTTGGGTCGCCCGCTTCAGGGCCGACTCCGGGCCCGCCAGCCACTCGGCGAGCGCCCGGGCCTCGGCGGGGTGCGCGGCGAAGCCCGAGACCATCGCGCCCTCAACGGTGAGGTAGGGCGCGGCGGGTTTGCCCGTGGCGCTCACGATGGGCAGAGGCGCCACGGCGAAGGGCAGCCCCGGCTTCAGCTCACCCAAGAGCCACGGCCCGTTCACGACCATGGCCGCTTTGCCATCGTTAAAGAGCTGGGTGACCAAGGCGCCGGTGGGCTCCTCGGGGATCACCTTCTTCTCTCGGGCGAGGTCGGCCACAAACGCCAAGGCGGCGGCGTTCTCGGCAGACGCCAACGACGGCTCCCCGGCGGCGTCAAACACCCCGCCGCCAAAACCGTGCATCCAGGGCGCGAAGAAGTACGGCGCGTCGGCCTCAAACACGAGGCCGAAGGTGTCGCCCCGGGTGAGCGCGACGGCCTGGGCGACGAGCTCGTCCGTGGTGCGCGGCGGTATCGGCACCATCGTCGTGTTGTAGTAGAGCGCGAGGCACTTGTACGCGAGCGGCACGCCGTAGAGCTGGCCGTCATAGGTCAAGGCCGCCACGGTGGCCGGGTGCAGGCCCGAGGTGTCGAGCGTGAGCGGCGCGACGAGGCCCGTCGCCGACCACTGGCCCACCCGCTCATGGGCGCCGATGAACAGGTCCGGGCCGTTCCCGCGCGGGGCGGCGGCCTCCAGCTTCGTGACGAAGCTCTCATAGGCCAGCGCGAGCGGCCGCAGCTCGACCTCAGGGTGTGCCTCGTCGTACTGGACGAGCAGGGCCTCCAAGGCGGCGCGCTCGTCGCCACGGTAGGCGTGCCAGATCGTGAGCTCGACGGCCTCGGCCGGGGCGGAGGCCAGGAGCGCGGCGGCGAGGGCGAAGGGCAGGGCAGGGGAGGCGCGCGTCATGAGATTCGGAGGCCCGACGCGGCGCTGAACAGGTGCGCGCGCTCGGCGGCGACGGCGACCTTCTCGCCGGGCTTGAGCCCGCCCATCACGGCCGTCTCGGCCCGGGCGGCGATCTTGTGCGCCCCGAGCTGCAGGTGCACCAACATCTCCCAGCCGAGGTGCTCCACCACATCGACGGTGGCCTGGGGCCCTGGGCC
>JBEAVX010000578.1:0-6411 GCA_041160755.1 Pseudomonadota bacterium | reverse complement strand
GGATGGTGGACCTAGAGCCCCTCGTCGCGCGGTTTCTGACCGAGGCCGGGCGACCGGGCCTGCCCCTGGGCCCTGAGGTCTGGGACGCGCTCCGGGCCTATCCTTGGCCGGGGAACGTGCGGGCGCTGCGGGCCGAGGTGCAACGCTGGGCGGTGCTCGTAGACGACCGGGTGGGCCTCGACGCGCTCTCTGACGAGCTGCGACCGGCGCGACCGCCACCGCCGAGGCCGGGGGCGCCGGATCTTCGACCCCTGGCGGACCAGCTCGCCGCCGTCGAAGATCAGGCCGTTCAGGCGGCCTTGGTGGCCACGGGCGGCAACCTCAGCGCCGCCGCCCGGCTCTTGGACATCGACCGCAACACGCTCAAGCGGAAGCTCAGGCGCGAAGGAGCTTAAAGGCGTGGGCCCACTGGCCGGTCTTCGCCCCGCGCAGCACCCAGAGCATACACAGGCCCTCCAGGTAGCGGCTGGAGCGGATGTCGCCGGAGTCCTCGACCTCCCAGCCGAAGTCGCCCAGAAGCGCGGTCACCTGGGCCTTCGCCCCGGCGTCGTTCCCGCAGATGAACATCGTCGGCGGGCCGCCGGGCAGGCTGGGCCGGAACATGAACGGCGAGCCGACGCTGTTGAACGCCTTCACGACGTGGGCGCCCGGCGCGAGGCGCTGGGCCTGCTCGCCGCCGGAGTCTTGGCCGGCCAGGCTCAGCGTCGGCGGGAAACCTTGGGAGAAGTCGAGCGGGTTCGTCGTGTCGATGAGCACCTTGCCCGCGAGGTTGTCCGCCCCGGCGGCGGCGAGCACGGCGGGGGTCGCCGCGCCCAAGGTGGCGAGGACGATCAGCTCCCCGAAGGCCGCGGCCTCGGCGAAGGTGCCGACGCTGGCGCGCTCCCCTTGGCTCGCGGCCCAGGCCAGGGCCTTCTCGTTCTGGGGCTCCCGAGCGCCCATCTTCACCTCGTGGCCGAGGGTGATGAGCGCGCTGCCGAGGGTCTTTCCGACATCACCAGTTCCGAACACGCCGACGCGCATGGGGGCTCCTGAGCGGGGTAGAGGCGTCTCTTGTGGACGATCGCCGAGGCCAGTAGACCACAGATCGACGTTGACATGGAGATGACAAAGATCCAGAGAACGAGGTGATCCGAGGTTCCAGGGACTTTGTCTCTTCTTGTCATGGAAGGCGCGCTCAGCCGGAGCGCACCGACCGAACCAAGGGAGACGAGATGACCAGCATGCAGGTTGGGCTCATTGGGGGCCTTGTGGCCGCGCTCTGCCTCACGGGGGGCTGCTCCGGCGCCAACGACGGCCGGAGCGCAGTGGAGCGTCTGAAGGGCAGCGAGCGTGTGTCGAGCTTTGGGGTCTTCCCGGCGGACGGGGCCTCGGCGCTCCGGGGCGAGCAGGTCTTTGTGGTCGCGTTGGACGAGGGTGAGCGGGGGGTGCTCCCCGAGGTGACCGTGCGGGGTGTAGACCCGGACTCCGGCGAAGACACCCGCTGGGACGCCGACTGCGCCTTGTCTTCAGACGGCGCCGTGGCCTCCTGCGGCCTCGATGAGGTGCTCCCGTACTACCAAGACTTTGACCTCGACATCCGGGTCGGGGACATGGCCGTGGTGCACGGTGTGGACTCTCACGATCCCGAGGCGGGCCTCGCCTGGGCGATGCACGAGGGCATCACCGTCGAGCAGTTCGGCGCCGGGGACAAGCTGACCGGGCTCATCGAGAGCAGCTTCGCCAACGACGAGGGTGTGCTCGTGCTCGCCGGTTGGGACGGCCAAGACGGTCCTACCCAGCTCCGCAGCGGCCGCAGCGATGAGCTCGGCGACGGCCTCGTGCGCATCGACTCCCCGGGCCTCACCATGGTGCTCGACATCCAGATCACCGCCGACGGCGTGATGCGCGGTGAGCCCGCGGATCTGTTCATGCCGGTGCGATTCGACGGCGACAACAACGGCGAGTTCGACGACGACGAGATGGCGTTCCTCATCATCTACGACGCCGTGCTCAACGGTGAGATCACCGCCTCGGGCCTCCGCTGGACCCTGGAGGGCGCTGTGGACCTCGCGTCTGTGGTGCGTGTCACCGCGCTGTATGGCGTCTCCGAGACGACGACCTTGGGCACCGTGCGCGCGGACATCGACCGCGACGGCAACGGCATCGACGACGCCTTGACCTTCCGCGCGGCGGGGCTCTCCCCGGAGCGCCAGCTCGTCACCTGGACCCGTTGATTGGTGTAGCTTGACACAGACGCCGAGGGTGGGTTCTCGCCACCCTCGGCGCCTTTGTTCGTGTGGGGTCGCTCAGTAGATCGTCAGCGCGTAGGTCTGTAGGCGTTGGTTGTCCCAAGAGTACAGCTTCCCGTCGTTGGGGTTGTAGCTGATCTGGGAGTTGTAGTTGTAGGGGTTGGTGAAGCCGATGCTGAGCGACTTGCTCGTGGAGGTGTTCGTGTCGTAGGCGTAGTTGATCGACGTCGAAGTGCTGGAGTAGCTCGCCGTCGCGTACATCACGCCGCAGATCATGAAGGCGTTGCCGATGCTGGTCTTGACGGCGCTGGTCGTGTTCCAGGTCTTCGTGATCGTGAAGCTCGACTCATCGATCCGGCTGATCACCATCTTACCGCCGTTGGTGCTCGTCGCGTAGAGCACCCACAGACCGTTCTCATCGACGGCGAGGTCGATGTCGCTGTAGCCGCCCCACTGGTAATAATAGGTGTTGTGATAACCCGCATTGGGCACCGTGAGGCTGGCGACCGTGCTCTTGGTCTTGAGATCAAACTTAACGATCGTGTTCGAGTTGTAGTTCACATAGTACAGATAGCCGCCGTAGACGACGTGGCCGGTGCCTTCATGACCCGAGCTTGGCAGCGTGATCGTCGTGCCCCCCGAGCCAGAGGCCAAGGCGCTCGTGGAGGGCCACTGAACGACCGCGCTGCCGGTGTAGCCGCTGATCGTCCACACGAGGCCGCTGCCCAAGGTCTCCAGCGGGTCGGTGAGGTAGCTGCCTTGGGTGTAGCCGGTGATGGTGGTGGTGAGCACGGGCGTGGCCACAGACGACAGGGTGCACTGGCAGTCGGTGGCGGTGGCGTCGGAGTCGTTACAGTCGTCGCCGTTGTCGGTGTAGCCCGCGGGCTCATCGCAGGCCTCTAGGGTGACGCTCGGGTCGCCGTAGCCGTCGCTGTCGGCGTCGGCGTACCAGGTGGACTCATCGGCGGCGTCGCTGCCGTCGGTGCTCCCGTCACAGTTGTTGTCGTCGCCGTCGCAGACCTCAGTGGCGGCGGGGTTGATGTTTTTGTCGGCGTCGTCGCAGTCGGTGCTGGAGGAGACGCTGCCCGAGGGCTGGGTGCAGGCCCGGGAGGAGCTGGTGGCGCTCCCGTAGCCGTCCTTGTCGGCGTCGGCGTACCAGGTGCTCGCGTCCGCGGAGTCGCTGCCGTCGGTCTTGCTGTCACAGTTGTTGTCGTCGCCGTCACAGACCTCGGTGGCGCCGGGGTTGATCGCCTTGTCGGCGTCATCGCAGTCGGTGCTGTTGGAGACGCTGCCCGAGGGCTGGGTGCAGGCGAGGGTGCGCTTGCTGGAGTCGCCGTAGCCGTCCTTGTCGGCGTCGGTGTACCAGGCGCTCGTGTCCGTGGCGTCGCTGCCGTCTGCGCTCCCGTTACAGTCGTTGTCGATGCCGTCGCAGACCTCCTCAGCGTCGGGGTTCACGGCGAAGGTGTCGTCGTCACAGTCGAGATCGTTCTCGGCGTAGCCGCTCGGCGCCTCGCAGCTCATCGTGGTGAAGTCAGCGTCACCGAAGCCGTCGAGGTCGGCGTCTTGGTACCAGGTCGCCGCGTCGGTGGCGGTCGCCTCATCCACGACGCCGTCACAGTTGTTGTCGAGCGTGTCACAGACCTCGACCCCGCCGGGGAAGGCCGTCGCCTCGGCGTCATCACAGTCATCGGCGTTTGAGACGTAGCCCGAGGGCGCGACGCAGGCCGTCTCGGTGAAGCGGTCAGAGCCGTAGGTGTCGCCGTCGTAGTCGATGTACCAGGTGGTCTGATCGCCGACGTCGTTGTCGTCGTCGTCGGTGAGGCCGTCACAGTCGTTGTCGGCGCCGTCACAGACCTCGGCCGCGCCGGGGGAGGTGGTGGCGTTCGCGTCGTCACAGTCGCCGCCCGCCACGGCGTAGCCCTCGGGGCCGTCACAGCTCCGCACGCTGTCGCTGGTGACGCCATACCCGTCGGCGTCTTCGTCACGATACCAGTCCACGGCGCCGGTGTTGTCGTCATCGAGGCCGTCGAGGAGGCCGTCGCAGTCGTTGTCGAGGCCATCACACGCCTCGGCGGCGCCGGGGTAGACCGTCGCCTGGGCGTCGTCGCAGTCGCCGCCGACCGTCGTGGCGTCGGCGGGGGCGCAGCCCTCGGTGAGCGTGGCGTCATCGCCGAAGCCGTCTTGGTCCACGTCGAGCAGGTAGGTCGTGGGGCCGCCAACCGCCGAGTCGGCGTCGTCACAGTCGAATTCGCTGGTGACGCCGTCGCCGTCTTCATCGGCGAGGCCGGCGCCGCTGTCATCGGCGGGGGCGTCATCTTTGCAAGCCACCAAGGCGAACAAGGGGAGGAGCAGCAGAGCGGAGACCTTCATCGGGCACCTTGGGGTTTTGGGGAGCCTCAGCTTAGCCCCAGGCGCGCCAGATGGCAGGCTCAATCCGCCCTTGGGGCTCGATGGCGACGGCGGAGGCCTCCGAGGAGCGCCCCGGCGAGCAGGCCGAGGCCGAGGCCGAGGCCGAGCCAAGGCCAAGACCAGCCAGGCGCGGACTGCGCGGCGGCGGGCGCCTGTCGCGCGGCGGCGAGCTCGGGCAAGGCGTCCACGAGGGCGATCTCACCCCGCGACGCCAGGCCATCGGCCCAGATCGCCGACGCCAGCGCCCGTCGCTCCGCGAAGGAGAGCGGCGCGCCGTCGTCGCGGGTCACCCACAGGACCAGCTCAGGCGGTGAGCGCACCCACAGGAGGATCATCCCGGTCGGCGCGACCGACCAGCGCGCCGCGAGCGCACGCGCGCAGGCCTCGGCGTCCTGCAGAGAGGATCGCGCCGTGAGGATCCGTGGGGTGAGCCCCTCGCGCCGGGCAAAGTCATGGGTGGACAGGTGCAGGCTCGCCTCGATGTGCTCGGGGATCAGGCCGTCGGGATCGGCGATGAACAGGCCCCGGGACGCGGGATCCTCGACGCCTGCGAGGCAGCCCTCGGCCCTCACCGAAGGATCTTGGGCGTGGGCTTGGCGGGGGCCGCCGAGCAGCATCAGGGGGAGCAGGAGGGGGGTCATGACATTGATCTTGCTATCTCGCCTGTTCAACCGGGCCTCGGTGGTTTATCCTCTTTGGGGCTCTGCGCTGACGGCGCCCCCACCCCTGGTACCCGTCAGCATGTACGAAGTGAGGACCTAGGCTCCGTGAAGGTCGCAGGCGATCGGATTGGCCGCTTCCGCGTGGAGCGGTTTCTGGGGGCGGGCGGTATCGCCGAGGTCTACCAGGTACGGCACGAGCTGCTGGACACCTCCCATGCCCTCAAGCTGCTGCCGATCGCCCGCCGTGGCCTCGCCAAGCGGCTCATCCAAGAGGGCCGCATCCAGGCCCAGCTCCAGCACCCGAACGTCGTCAGCGTCACCGACGTCGTCGAGGAGCGCGGCCAGATCGGCCTCGTCATGGAGTACGTCGAGGGCACGAGCCTTGAGGAGCTGCTCCGCGAGGGCGGCGCCATGGACTTCGACGAGGCGATGGACCTCTTCGGCCAGATCCTCTCCGGCGTGGCCGCCGCGCACATGGCCGGGGTGCTGCACCGCGACCTCAAGCCCTCGAACGTGCTCTTGGCCGCCGATGGGGACGCCGTCATCGCCAAGGTCGCCGACTTCGGCATCGCCAAGCTCGCCAGCGAGGAGGCCACGCTCAAGGCCACCCAAGGCGGCACGCCCATGGGCACCCCGGGCTACATGGCGCCGGAGCAGATCACCGACTCGGCCATCGCCGACCAGCGCAGCGACGTGTTCGCCTTGGGCGCGATCCTGTACGAGATGCTCAGCGGCCAGCGCGCCTTCCGCGGCGCCAACCTGCGCGAGCTTCTGGAGAACACGCTCACCGGCCGCTACATCCCCCTGCGTCGGCTGAACCCCAAGGTGGCCGAATACTTGGAGCAGGTCACCGCCCGGGCGATGATGGTCTCCCCCGAGGACCGCTTCCAGAACTGCATGGAGATGGCCCGGGCGCTGCACATCGAGTCCGAGATCGTGCCCCCGAAGGCACTGCCCGCCCAGGTGGGCGAGGCCCCGGTGCTGCCGCCGCCGGTCACCCGCGCCGAGCTGACCCGCTCCGCCGGGGGGACGCCCCCGCCCACAGACCGCCGCAGCGCGGCCCCTCCGCCGCCGCCGCCGTCGCCCCGCCGCGCCGCCGCACCGCCGCCTCC
>JBEAVX010000572.1:0-4137 GCA_041160755.1 Pseudomonadota bacterium | reverse complement strand
ACCGTGCGTCTGCCTGTATTTGTGCCGCGCGGGGGGGCTTGGGACCACACCCCGCCCGGGGGCGGTCTGCCGCCGCCGATCTGGATGCCCAAGGAGCACGAGCTCGGCGAGGCCGAGGTGGTTGTGCCTGGTGGCTGGTTCTTTAGCGGCGATCCCGACGCGCCAGACGGGCTCAGCCCGCGGCGTCTCTGGGTGGACGATCTGATCATGCTCCGAGACCCGATCACCAACGCTGAGTGGCTGGCGTTCCTGAACGAGCTCATCCGAACGGGCCATGAAGAGGAGGCCGTGGCGCTCGTTCCCGGCGCGCCTGAGGGCGACGGATCCATCACCCACCCCATCTTTCAGCGGGCCTCGAACGGGCTGTATCTGCTCGGACGGTCTGTGGTGGAGGGGGGTGACGCCGCCGCGGCGCCGGATGCGCCGGTGGCGCTGATGAGCTTCTTCGCGGCCGAGGTGTACGCACAATCTCGTGCCGCACGAGATGGGCTTCCCTGGCGTCTTCCTCATGATCAGGAGTGGGAGAAGGCTGCGCGGGGTGCCGACGGTCGGCGATTTCCGTATGGGAACCATCTTGATCCTGCGTGGGCGTGTATGGCACAGAGCTTCGCAGGGCCTCCCCACCGCGCGCCCGTGGGGCGCTTTCATCGGGACGAGAGCCCCTATGGTGTGCGTAGTCTCGGCGGAAACGTACGTTGCTGGTGTCGCAACGGCTACAGACGAGATGGCCTCTCAGACGGGGCGCGCGTTGTGTGGGACGATCCCCAAACCGGCGAGGTCTATCGAATGCAGCGGGGTGGGTCGTGGAGCAGCAGCGCCGCCTACTGTCGGTCTGGGGCACGGTTCGTCGGGCGTCCCGCCGCCCGCTCTCTGTCCTGTGGGGTGAGGCTCGTCAGGTCACCCGATCACAGCGCACCCAGCGCATCCCTGACGGCACCGCGTCCGAGGTGGCGCTCAGCCGAAGACGGAGGTTGACTCCGTGCGCCGAGCTATAGCCCACCCTCAGGACGTTTCCGCCCGGAGCGAGCGCGGCGTCGCTCGCGAACCAAAGCAAGTAGTCGCCGGTTGCATGCCGACAAAAGAACCCCGCGCCGACGGTGACAGGCTCATCCTCGACGGTCTCTAAGGTCATGTGCCAGCGCGCGTTCGGGATGTCGGCGGGGTATGAGCTCGTTGAGCTGGGGAAGGTCTGCCACTCGTACCGGTCGCTGCTCGTCGCGTTCAGGCCTGAGATGGTCTGCGCGCGCTCGATGAGGAAGGTGCTCGGCCATCCAAACCCCTCGGGCCAGTACTCAAGTCCGGGCGCGAACCCGGCGGGCTGAAAGCCTGGGAGAAACTGGCCCGGCGGCAACGCCACGAGCGTCTTGGGAGCGCTCTGGGTCTTGATGACGTACACGCCGTTTGTGGAGCCATCAATCTCGACGCCGGGGTTACCACTCTGCTCCGGCGCCGCGCTGAGCGTCTCCTGGATCGCGGCGACGAGCCCCGACACAGAGACACCTACGCTGGATGTCGCGAGGCTGGCGTCAGAGATCGTTTCGAGATCGGACAGCGCGGCGATGAGCGCGCTCGTGAAGCGGCCTCCGCTTTGCGTCTCTGGGGCAGCGCCGCCCAAGTAGCGCGCAGCGGAGAGCCTGGGCAGCGAAGCGACCGCATCCTCGAATTGTTGGCCGCTCCCATAGGAGCGGGAGCCGCGCAGCCCACAGTCTAGGATGATCACCACCTGAGACGCCACGTTCCCCAAGAGCGCGCGCAGCTCGACCATCAGGAGCGGCCCTGCGGCGACGACGTCTGAGGGGCAGATCGCGGGCTCAAACTGGCTCCCAATCTTCTTGGTCGTGCCATTGCCCGAGATGTAAAGTACGCCGCCGCCCGCCAACTTCGCCCGGGTGGCGAACCGTTTGATGAGCGTGACGAGCTTCTCGCGAGGCACCCGCTGTGTGAGCTGTGGGAGCAGGGTGGTGACGGAGTTGACCGTGTAACCGATTCGACGCAGCTCCTTGGTCATGTTGGTCACGTCGCTCTTCACGCCGACAAGCGGACGCCCATCGTCATACTCAGCGATACCGATCACGAGGGCAGGGAAGCTCGACATCTCATCCTCCAGACGTTTGATTCGTTCATTCGTCGAGTATACGTTCGTTGGAGTGGAGCACACGGGGATGAAATGTCACGAAATTTTCGCCACCGACGGGCGTCCTCCCACCCCCCTACAACGAACAATCCCCCGACACCTGCACGTCGGCGAGGTCGGTCTCGGCGAGCGCGCTGATCGAGCCGTCCGCGCTCACCGCCAGGGGGGCCCAGCCCGTGCCCAGGCCTTGCAGGGTGAGCACGTAGGCGGCGTCGAGCTCGGTGGGCGGCTCGACGTAGAGCATCGCCACGACACGATCGTCCAGACACACCGCCTCGGCGGCGGCGTCGCCTTCGGTGAGGGTGCCGCTGGCGTCGAGGTCGAGGTAAGTCAGCGGGATCTCAACCGCGGTGCCCAGGCCGCCGTCACGCTCCATGTGATCCTCGGGCGGGGCGCCGGAGAAGCTCAGCCGCCAGGGGTTCGTCAGCGCCTGATCGGAGAGCGCGCTCGCCGCGCCGTCCGCCGAGGGCACGACGGTGAGCCCCCGCCCGTCGAGCTCGATGCCCTCGGCGACGCCGCCGGTGAGGGCGTATGCGGTGGTGGGACGCAGAGACAAGGGCAGGGGGACCGCGTCGATGGGGTAGACCGACGGCAGGTCTTGGCCGTCCACAAACTCCAGCGCGTTCCAGCCGGGCAAGATGCCCGCGAGGAGCAGCTCCATCGGCAGCTCACCCTCAAAGTAGGTCGGGAATATGCGCCCGGCGCCCAGGTAGGTCTCCGCGCTGCCCTTGAGCACGTCGCCGTTGAGATCCTCCCACGCCGCCGCGAAGTAGAACGCCGCGTAGAGCCCGGGCAAGCCGTCGGGGTCCAGCTCGACGATGTGGGCCTCGGGGGGGCGCGACAAGAGGAAGCTCGCCGTGGCGCCCGTGGCGGCGACGGCGTCTAGGGCGTCGCCGAAGGGATCCTCCGCCTCAAAGTCGGTGATGTGCACGAGCTGCACCGCCAGGCCGTCGCTGTCTTCGTAGAGGTCAAAGGTCATGGCCTGGGCGTCGGCGTCGGCGTCGCTGTCGGTGTCGGCGTCGGTGTCGCTGTCCGAGTCGCTGTCCGCGTCGGCGTCGCCTTCGGCCTCGGTGTCAGCGCTGTCGTCCAGGCCGCTGTCGGTGGAGATGGAGCCTCCTTTGCAGGCGGCGAGGGTGAGCAGCAGGAGCGTGACGGGCAGGGACTTCATGGCGCCTCCGAGGGGGGAGCAGGGTGAACTTGGACCCTTTGACCCTGGACGAGGGCGGGGATGAAAAGATCCTCCTGCACGAGCCAGTCCGGCAGGTGGACCAGCCGAAGTTTGTCACGCTGGGCCTCGGGCAAGGCCTGGAGCTTGTCGAGGGGCGTGTGTTGGCCGAGGTTACACTCGTGCACCACGACGTCCGCCTCGCAGAGCCACGCAATGAGCCGCAGATCAAACGAGGTGTCGGCGCTGTAGCCCCAGATGCGCCCCCCGGCCGACACCCGCAGGGCGGTGGTCGGGACATGGTGCCGGGTCATGTGGCACTCGACTGTGAAGGATCCCAGGGCGGTCGGCGCGTCGAGGCTCAGGGGGATGGCCTCGAAGTAGTCGTCAAAGGTCTTGCGGGTGAGGCCCTCGGCGGTGAGCAGGGCGTCCATCCCGGCGGCGAGGTGGTTGTCCCACAGTCGCCGGAGCACGGCGGGGTGGGCGGCGATGGGCAGGCGGCGGCCCAAGGCGAAATAAAAATAGAACGCCAGGCTCTCTAAGCCCGAGCAATGATCGGCGTGTAGGTGGGTGAGGATCACCCCGCTGATTGTGCTGGGTTCGACGGGCTCCCCGCAGCTCGCCGTGGACTCCCGCAGGATCTTGAGGATCGGGTGAGGACAGTCCACGAGCCAGCGCGTCTCACCGTGCTCCAACAAGAAGCAGGTGGAGTACCAGCGCGCGGAGAAGGCGTCGCCGACACCCAAGGGCACAAAGCTGAGCTCGCTCACCCCAGGGCCTGAGACGGGCCGTCCGCGGCGGGCGCCGCCGCCAACAGCCCCTCGACGAGCGCCCAAGC
>JBEAVX010000563.1:0-4467 GCA_041160755.1 Pseudomonadota bacterium | reverse complement strand
GGCATGGCGAACGGCAAACGCCACCAGGTGACGAACGTCTACATCGAGGCCGTCAGCCCCACCGAGGTCCGCGTGACCCATGACCTCATCGTGCTGGAGGTCAAGGACGAGCCCCGCGTCTTCGCCACGGGGCGGTATGACGACAGCGTCGTCGTCAAAACCCCGCAGGGCTGGCGGTTCAAGTCGCGGCATCTGGCGGTGGACCCCGGCTTCTTCGTGTTGATGGCGCGGCTCGGGGTGAACGCCCACCAGTGAGCCGCGCCGCGTGAGGCCTTGTTGGCGGGCCTAAGGAGGGCGGGTCACGGCGACACGCCCCAGCCACGGGACGGCCCTATCGTGGCGACATGACGCCCGCGCGCCGATGACCCGCCACCCCCGGACCGGGCTTGGCCGGACGCGAAGGCCTCTAGCCGCTCACGGGCGCTCTTCTGCGGGATCGGCGCCGCCTGGCCGCCTGCTGCGCTCGCGGGGGGTTGAGCGGCCGTCGAGCTCGTCGTTCCCTGGGTGCCGGTCGGAGGTACAGTCATGACGATTGGCTCCTTCGGGGTTCGATTGTCAGTCTCGGCGCGGCAGGAGGCTACACCGCGCCCAAGGTCGTGTCAACGAGCCAAAAAAGCGCCGTCTCTCAGCGCCATTCTGGATCCATCCCGGCGATCCTCGCGGTAGACTTTTTCTGAACCCCACGATCATCCCACGGACGGGCATTATGAAGATCTGCTTCTGGAACACCCAACGAAACTTCGGGCTGAGCCAGACGAGCCTGAGCTGGCCACGCGCAGACTATCAGATCGCCTGCGAGGTGCTCGGCGAGGACACGCTGAAGGTCTCCAAGCAAAACCGACGCAGGCACATGGCGCAGCTCGGCTACCGCGTGGTGAAGCCCATCCACAACGTGTACCTGGAGGAGGTCGAGCTCGACAACTTCAACACGCTGACCGGCGACAAGATCTGGCTCTCGGGTGGCAACTTCTTCAAGAAGCAGAGCAAACGCCAGGTCGCGCAGGTGTACGCGACCTACCCGGCCCGGCTGAATGAGAACATCTTCGTCTACCACTGCAACTCCAGCCCTCGCGCCCCCTCGCTCATGACCTGGGTGATCGCCCAGCTCGTGACAGATTACTATGACTTTATCCTGCTCGGTGACTTCAACTGTGAGCCCGATGCCTTAATGTCGCACCTGTCCTACCTCTTCAAGACCTGCTCTAACGAGGACCTCCAGGGTGATCTGGCGGGGGTGCGGGTCATCTGGTCGGGGTACACCCACAACGCCAAGTACGGCGCCACCAGCACCCTGGACTACATCGTGACCAAGAACCGCGCGTACGAGCTCCGCGTAGACACCTCCACACAAGACGCCGACCACTTCCCCATCGTGGCCAACGACTCAGCCATTATCTTTAACGGCACCTACATCGAGAGAAAAACCTGGAGCCACAACCGCTTTTCCTGGTCCGCCGTCTGGAAGCGGGTCTACAACAACAACGGCTGCGTGGCCTGGGAGCTCGTGGGCTGAGTGGGCGGAGGCGGCGCTCGGCCCCTTTCACAGGACGGCCATCTACTGGCGCCATGACGCCAGCGCGCCCATGACCCGCCACCCCTGGATCGGGCTTGGCCGGACGCGCTGGGCCTGGAGCCCCCCATGGTCACCCTGCTGATCCCCATCGTCCTCGCGGGCGCCTTCTTCATGAGCGGCCGGGGTCACCGTCCCGGTGCCCGGGACCACGATTCAGCAGACCCCTGCGCTGGGGTGGGTTCGTGGTGTCGGGCACCTCATGCTCGGCGGCCTCGCGTTCTATTTCGGGTTCGTCAGGCGCCCCGCCGCGCCTTGAGGGGGCGGGCGGCGCCCCGTGCTATTCTACGGTTTCAACCGAGCTCCTGACGAGGTCCTATGCGGCGCACGACCCTGCTCACCCTCTCCTTGGCCGTCCTCGTCGGCTGCGACGCGCTCACCGATCTCGACGGCGACGAGTACAGCGCCAAGCTCGACTGCGACGACCTCGACCCCGCACGAAACCCCGACGCCACCGAGCTCTGTGACGGCCTCGACAACGACTGCGACGGGGTGACCGACGAGGACGACGCCGCAGACGCCGGGATCTGGTACGAAGACCAAGACGGCGACGGCTTCGGCCACCCGGCGAGCTCGACGCGGGCGTGCGCTCCCCCCGCGGGCTTCGCGGCGGAGAGCACGGACTGCGCTGACCTCGATCCGACGAAGAGCCCCGGCGCGACGGAGCTCTGTGACGGCGTAGACAACGACTGCGACGGGATCACCGACGAAGACGACGCCGCAGACGCCGAGGTCTGGTACGAAGACGACGACGGCGACGGCTTCGGCGACCCCGACGCCTCGTCCTCAGCGTGTGAGCTCCCCTCTGGGCATGTCGCGGACAGCACAGACTGCGACGACGGTGACGCCGAGGCGCACCCCGGCGTGGCGGAGCGCTGTGATGGCGCGGACAACGACTGTGACGGCGTCACCGACGAAGACGACGCCATCGACGCCGCGACCTGGACCCGCGACGCCGACGGCGACGGCTTCGGCGACGGGGCGACCACGGTCACGGCCTGCGAGGCGCCCTCGGGGTACGGCGCGGGCGCGGCGGACTGCGACGACAGCGACGCGGCGATCTCGCCGGCCGCCGTGGAGCTGTGCAACGGCGTAGACGACGACTGTGACGCCCTCACCGACGAGGACGGCGCCGCCGACGCCCAGAGCTGGTATCCTGACGCCGATGGCGACGGGTTCGGCGGAGAGACCGGGGGGGTGCAGTCTTGCGAGGCCCCCTCCGGGTACACCTCAGACGACAACGACTGTGACGACGCTGATCCTGACGCCTACCCCGGCTCCACGGTGACCCCCTGCACCGTGCCCACGGAGGATCTGATCCTGGTCACGGATCTGGGCGAAGTGTACACCTGGCTGAGCGGCGCCGCGACGCCGACGCTCCTCCACAGCGTGTCGGGGGCCGTCTCCGTGCAGCGTGGGGAGCTTGGGGACCTCAACATCGAGGACGCCTCAGGCGCCTGGATCACCGTGGACCCCACCACAGGCGCCGAGCTGTCCAACCTCAGCGGCTACGGCGGCTCGTTCGTGGACTGTGGCGGGTTGGACTGGGAGCTCTCGACCAGCCGCGACCTATCCGGTGTGGACGAGACGGGCGTGGTGATCTCCGTCTCGCTCGCCACGTTTGACACGAGCTCCTTGGGCCCCATTTTCGCCGTGGCCCTCGCCGCGGCGGACGGGGTGGTCTATGTCGCCTACCTGAGCTCCTATCGCCGCTGGCGCGGCGGCGTCGGCGCCATTGACTGCGCGACGGGGGCGGTGCTCTCCTCCACCGAGATCGCCAGCGTCGACCGGCTCTTGATCGACCACGGCGCGCTGATCGCCTTGGGCGAGGACTACGGATCGAGCTGGACCGGCGGGGTCGTGGCCTGGGATCTCACGACCGGCGCGTCGCTGTTGAGCTTCACCGGCGGGCCCGTCGAGCTGTGGGGAGGCCGGGCGGACGGCGTGCAGTTTGTTCAGTACCACTCCAGCTACATCCAAACCTCGGCCTGGGTGACCGCGAGCGGCTCAACGGCGCTCTCCACCACGCTCCCCTTCCGAAACGCCCCGGAGAGCCTGGTGATGCTGATGGACGGCGCCGACCCCGCGCAGATCTGGTCGATCGGCGCCGACAACATGCTCGATCTGTACGAGGTCACGCCGGACGGGACGTCCTGGACGATCACCGAGACCGTGGCGGCCTCGTTGGGCTCGGTGCTGTTCATCGACACCGTCGAGCGCTGAGGGGGGCGCGTCCGCGAGGAGGCGCCTCGTCACCCCCGCAAGACCTTACTCATCGCCCGGCCCTTCGCCAGCTCATCGACGAGCTTGTCGAGCATCCGGATCTTCTGCATCAGCGGGTCCTCCACGGCCTCCACCCGCACCCCACACACCACCCCCGTGACCTTGTCGGCGTTCGGGTTCAGCGTGGCCCCGGCGAAGAAGTCCATGAAGTGCATGTCGCTGGCGAGGATGGCGGCGAGCGCCTCCTCGCTGTAGCCCGTGAGCCAGCGGATGACCTCGTGCAGCTCCTCCACGGTGCGGCCCTTCTTCTGGACCTTGGTGACGTAGTGGGGGTAGACGGCGGCGAAGCGTGTGGTGAAGATGCGTTGCATGAAGCCTCTTTAGCCACTTGGTGCTCACGTCGCCACCCCCAAAGACGCGGCCGTTACGCTGCACGGGAATCGCCCACGGAGGCACCTAGGCTGCGGTTGATGCTGGCCCGCGCCACGCCCTGCTGATCAGGCGGACATCTGGCCAGCGCTCGCCGCGCTTGACGAGCAGCTCCTGGAGATCATGGACCGCGACCAAATCCCCGGGCTCGCCGCGCGCGTCACCTGCGGCGGAGCTGTCGTCTGGCGCCAAGGTGATGGCTGGGCTGACCTGATGGTGTCGAGCGGGCACGGTCGCCACTGGGC
>JBEAVX010000544.1:0-3236 GCA_041160755.1 Pseudomonadota bacterium | reverse complement strand
GCCCAGTGGTTCGGCGTCGATGAGGCGCTCATCCGTGAGGTGCTCACCGAGCTCGGCGCGCGCGGCGCCACGGCGGCCGACCTCTACCTGCAGCACACGCGCTCCAACAGCATCTCGATGGAGGACGGCCTCGTCAGCGCGGCCTCCTCCTCCATCGACCAAGGCGCGGGCCTGCGCGTCGTCATCGGCGACCAGACGGGCTTCGCGTTCACTGAAGACCTCTCGCGCGAGAGCCTGCTCGCCGCGGCGCGCACGGCGGCGGGCATCGCGTCCGGCGCGGCGGTGGTGCCGCCCCAGGCGCTCAACGTGAGCCCCGAGGGCAAACTCTACGCCATCGCCGTGCCTTGGGCCGATGTCGGCATCACCCAGAAGCTGCCCCGGCTGGAGTATGTCGAGGCCAAGGCGCGTGGGCTCGACCCGAACATCGAGAAGGTGAGCATCGCCTGGTCGGATAGCGAGGAGCGGGTGCTCATCGCCACCTTGGGCGGGCTCATCGCCACGGATTATCGGCCCATGACCCGACTGTGGGTCAACGTCACCGCCAACAAGAACGGCGTGCGCCAGTCCAACGCCTCCAACGTCGCCGGGCGCCATGACTTCGCCTGGTACACCGATGAGCGCCTGGACACCGTGGCCAAAGAGGCCGTGGACCGCACGATGCGCCTGTTTGACGCCAAACGCCCCCCGGCGGGGGAGCTGCCGGTCATCTTGGCCGCGGGCGCCTCAGGCATCTTGCTCCATGAGGCCGTTGGGCACGGCTTAGAGGCCGACTTCAACCGCAAGAAGGTCTCGATCTACGCCGACATGATCGGCAAGTCCGTCGCGCCCGACTTCGTGACCATCGTCGACAGCGCGGAGGAGCCCTTCGAGCGCGGCGCTCTGAACGTCGATGACGAGGGCAACGAGGGCCGCCGCACGACGCTGATTCAGAACGGTGTGCTGCAGAGCTACATCCACGACAGCATCAGCGCCCGGCACTACGGCGTGGAGCCCACGGGCTCGGGCCGCCGGGAGTCGTTCCGCTTCCCGCCGATGCCCCGGATGCGCTGCACGTTCATGGAGCCCGGCCCCCACTCCAAGGACGAGATGATCGCCAGCGTCAAAAAAGGCATCATCGCCGAGACCTTCACGAACGGTCAGGTGCAGATCGGCGCCGGTGACTTCACCTTCTACATCAAGAACGGTTGGCTCATCGAGGACGGCAAGATCACCGCGCCGATCAAGGACTGCAACATCATCGGCAACGGCCCCGACGCGCTCAAGCGTGTGACGATGGCGGCCGCCGACGCGCGGCTGGACACCGGCGGGTGGACCTGCGGCAAGAACGGTCAGTCGGTCCCTGTGTCCCAGGGGCTCCCCACGGTGCTGGTGTCCAGCTTGACGGTCGGAGGCGAAGATGCGTGAAGAGCTCCTCAAGGCGGCGCAGGACGCCGTCGAGATCTCCAAAGGCGCGGGCGCCCAAGACGTCTGGGCCTGGGCCAGCCGCAGCCGCTCGGTGGATTACAGCTACCGCGACGGCAGCTTAGAGACGGTGCAAGAGAGCACGTCTCGGGGCCTCAGCGTGCAGCTCTATGTGGACGGGCGCTTCTCTAGCCAGTCCACGACAGACCTGCGCCCCGACCGCCTCAAGGCGTTCATCAGCGAGGCCGTGGCCATGACCCGCGCCCTGGAGGTCGATCCGTTCCGGAAGATCCCCGATCCGGCGCTCTTCGCGGGCCGGGCGGCGGACACCCTCGACCTCGTGGACACAAACGTCTCGACCATTCAGCACGATCGCCGCCTGGAGATCGTGAAGGCGCTGGACGCCGCGACCCATGGCCACCAGAAGGTCATCTCCGCGACCTCCGGGGTGAGCCACAGCCACGACGTGAGCGCCGGGGCGAGCTCCAACGGCTTCACCGGCACCCAAGAGGCCACGTCGTTCTGGTTCGGCGCCGAGGTGACCGTGCAGGACGCCGGGGACAAACGCCCCGAGGGCTCGCATTGGGTCGGCGGGCGTCACATCGGCGGGCTGCCCGAGGTGAGCGCTGTTGGCAAAGAAGCCCTGGAGCGCACGATCAAGCGCATGGGCTCGGCGAAGGGCCCCACCCAGAAGGCGACGATGATCGTCGAGAACCAGGCCGCCGGGCGAATCTTGGGCATGTTGATGAGCACGGCGAACGCCCGGGCGATTCAGCAGGGCCGCTCGTTCTACCAGGGCAAGCTGGGCACGGAGCTCGTCTCGAAGAAGCTCACCGTCACCGACAACCCGCTTCTGCCCCGGGGCCTGGCCTCACGTCTGTACGACGGCGAGGGCATCGCGGCCAAGGCGATGCCGGTGATCGAGGCCGGCGTGGTGAAGAACCTCTACGTGGACACCTACTACGGTCGCAAGACCGAGATGGCGCCCACCACGGGCGGCGCGTCGAACCGTGTGGTGACGCCGGGCCAGGGTGATCTCGCGGCCTTGATGAAGGCCATCAACAACGGCGTGCTGGTGACGGAGTGGCTCGGCGGCAACGCGGACGGCACCTCCGGCGACTTCTCCTTGGGCGTGGCGGGCTTCGAGGTGAAGAACGGCCAGCTCGGCGCGCCCATCGGCGAGATGAACATCACCGGCAACCTCGTGACCTTGTTCAAGGGCCTCACGGCCTTGGGCGGCGACGTTTACCCCTACGGCGGCATCCTCACCCCGAGCCTCGTGTTTGAGGGCGTGCAGTTCAGCGGCGCGTGACCGTCGTCCTGCTCCATGGTGTGCCCCTCTCGGCGCGGCTGTACGACGGCGTACAGTCGCGCTTGGCGGGGCCGTCGTTGGCGTTGACCTTGCCGGGGTTTGGTGGGGTGCCGCCGCTCCCTGGCCCGCCGAGCTTGGCGGGGTATGTGGAGTGGGTGGCGGCGCGGTTGCCTGAAGGGGGCGCGTCTGTGCTCGTGGGCCAGGACTACGGCGGGCTCATCGCCGCGAGCTTGGCCGCGCGGGGCCTCGCCCGGGGCCTCGTGCTCATCTCTTGCCCGCTGAGCGCGGCGTGGTGGGCGGCGAAGGTCACCGCGCTGCCCGTGTTGGAGCGGCCGTTTTACCATTGGCTCGGCGGCGCGCGGTATGTGCGCCGGGCGGTGGAGCCGGGGCGCCGGGCGGAGTTTGTGCGGCTTCACCCTTCGGAGGATCCGAGCCTGCCCGAGCGGATGCGGGACATGGCGCGGGAGCTCTCGTTGTCCGAGATTCGTGCGCTGCCCGGGTTGATTCGGGCGCGGGGCATACG
>JBEAVX010000539.1:0-7410 GCA_041160755.1 Pseudomonadota bacterium | reverse complement strand
CTTCAGCGCGACGAGCCTCTTCAGCCCGGCGGGCCTCCTCAGCGCGACGGGCCTCTTCAGCCCGGCGAGCCTCTTCAGCGCGACGGGCCTCCTCAGCGCGGCGGGCCTCTTCAGCCCGGCGGGCCTCAGCCTCCTGCTCGGCCTTCCGGCGCGCGGCGTCCTCTTCAGCCTTCCGGCGCGCGGCGTCCTCTTCAGCCTTCTTTTGTGCGGCCTGCTCCGCCTCCAGCTTCGCCTTGTCCGCGTCCGATTGCTGGGGCTCGTCCCAACGTTCGCCGGAGATGCCCTCACCTTCCTTGAAGAAGAGGTCATCGAACTCATCAAAGCCGTTCTTGTTGTCTTTCGGCATGAAGCCTGCTCCGGTGGACGCGGTGAGGCGCCCTAGGTGGGCATGAACGCGCAGATGCTACACCCGCGCGAGGCTGAGCGCGCGGCACCATCGTCCTACCACCTGGACAGGCCCGGATCAACCGGGGGTGCGACGCCCTGTCAACTCTTTGGCGTTCCCGCTGAGATCACGCCGGGCGCGGCGCGTCTTACGGCGTCGGCAACAGCGCGAGGATCCAGCGCAGATCATCATCGGTGAACGTGAAGCCGCCGCCGACATACCCCGTGAAGTAGCCGTATTGGGCGCCCAAGAGCACGTTGTGGGCCCCGGCCTGCACGTAGAGGTGCTTCATCGGCTCTACCCGGGCGCCAAGGTTCAACACCGGCGTGCCGTTAAAGACGGGGTACGAGCCGACCATGAAGTCGTAGAGATCCACCGAGAGCTTGACTCGATCGCGTAGGAGCATCCCGTCGAGGCCGACGCCGCCCGCGCTGTCTTTCACGCCGAAACGGAGCACCATCGGCCCGTAGCGGCGCGCGAGCTGGAACGAGAAGCGGTAGCCCGAGGTGATGGTGTACTGGCTCCAGGAGCTGCCGTACTCGGGGTTGAGCGTCGTCGTCGGGTCGATGGTGCCGATGGGGTGGCTCACGACCTCGACGTTGTACCAGTAGTCTTCCCGGGGCATCAGCCGCGCGCCCAAGGCGTTGCGCATCCCGCCCGCGACGGGGTTCTCGGTGAAGCCCGGCGCGTTGGGATCGGTGCCGAAGTACACCGCGCCGTCGTAGTACACCTCGGTTTGAAGCTCGGTGACCGAGCGCACGAGGTTGTTGACCTCAGTGACGGTGCTCGTCACCTCCTGTAGGGCCGACTCCAGCTCGCGCACGGCGCCGTCGTCGTTCACCAAGGCGCCTAAGGTGCCCTCCCCGCGGTTCACCTTCGCGGCGATCTCCTCGACCTCAACCAAGGTGGCGTCGAGCTTGTCCATCGCCGCGCCGACGCTCTCCATCTCGGTGTCGACCTGGCCGCCGGTGCGCTCGATCTGGAGCTTGAGCAAGGCGCTGGCCTGCTCCAGGTTCTTGACGACGGCGCTGATCTCCTCGGACTGGGCGGCGGTCAGGCCGTTCACGCGGCTCACCGTCTCGTCGAGGCTCTTGATCGTCGCCTCGATGCGCGCCGGCGTCTCGCCCTCCATCAGCAGGCGGAGCTTGGAGGTGATGACCTCAACATCGGCGCTGATCTGGTCGGCGCGGTTGGAGAGCAGCTCAAGATCTGGCCCGGTGATCTTGATCGGCAGGATGTCCTGGTCCACGAGCAGCTCACCCGGCGGGCCCGGGGTGAGGTTGATGACCTTGTCGCCGAGAATGCCGTTTGAGGCCATCACGCCGAAGCTCTCGCGGCTGAGCTCGACGTCGCCGGACATCTCCAGCCGCATCCTCGCCTGGCCGTTCACGAGGCTGATCTCACGCACCGAGCCCACGGTGACCCCGGCGATGCGCACCTGGGTGCCGGCATAAACGCCCGTCGCCGATGGAAAATCCGCGTAGAGCGAGTATCGGTCGGCGCTGGTGACCCCGGTGCGGTCGTCGGTGAACAAGGTGAAGCCGACGGCGACACCGAGCGCGATGAGGGTGATGACACCGACCTTGAATTCACGAGAGAAGTTGCTCACAGCGCGAATCCTACGGCGACGCGGCGAGGGCCGCAAACGAGGGGGTCACTCCACACCGATGGGGCCGTCCAGGCGCCCCTCGACGAACTGCCGCACGAGCGGATCGTCCGTGGTCTTGAAGTGCTCGGGCTCACCCTGGGCCACGACCTTGCCTTGGTGGAGCATGTAGATGTAGTCCGCCACCATGAACGCGCCCTTCATGTCGTGGGACACGACGACGCTGGCCATCCCGGGGTGATTCTGTTGGGTCTCGGCGATGAGCTCGTCGATCTGGGCGGTGAGGATCGGATCCAGCCCCGTCGTCGGCTCATCGTAGAGGAGGATGTCGGGGGTGTGGATGATCGCTCGGGCGAGGCCCACCCGCTTGCGCATCCCGCCGGAGAGCTCGGACGGCATCTTCTGGATCGCGAAGCTCAGGCCCACCTGGGCGAGCACGGCCTCGACCCGGCTGAGCGTCTCGGCCTCCGTGAGCTTCTCGTGCTCTCGCAGGGGGAACGCCACGTTCTCGTAGACGCTCAACGAGTCGAACAGCGCGGCGTTCTGAAACACCATGCCAAACCGCAGCCGAAGCCGCTGCAGCTCATCCCGCTTGAGCGCGCCCAAGTCTTTGCCCAAGACGACCACCCGGCCCGCGTCGGGCTGGATGAGCCCCATGGCGTGCTTGAGCGTCACGCTCTTGCCCGTGCCCGAGCGCCCGATGATCACCGTACATTTGCCCTTGGGCACCACGAGGTCGAGCCCCTGCAAGACCTTGTGCGCCCCGAAGGACTTGAACACCCCGTCAAAGACGATGGCGGCGTCTTGGGGGTCGAAGGGGGAGGCGCTCATGTCAAGAGCCCGAGCTTCATCAGGACGTCGGTGAAGAAGTAGTCGAGCACCAAGATCGCCACGGAGGAGACGACCACGGCCTCCGTCGTCGCCTGGCCGACGCCTTGGGCGCCGCCGCGCACGCTGAGCCCCTTCCAGCAGCCCACCGCCGCCAAGAGCCAGCCGTACACCGAGGCCTTCACGAGCCCCCAGTGGAGGTCCTCAGGGTCGGCGTACCACGCGATGCGGTCCAAGAAGGCGCCGCCGTCGATGCCCATGTACGGCACGCTCACCATGTAGGCGCCGAACATGCCGATGCCCGTGTACAAGGCCGAGAGCACCGGCACCATGAGCGCCCCGGCGAGCACCCGCGGCGAGACGAGGTACTCCACGGGGTCTACGGCCATGGCCTCCAGGGCGTCGATCTGCTCGGTGACTTTCATCGTGCCGATCTCCGCGGCCATCGCCGAGCCCGCCCGCCCGGTCACCATCAACGAGCAGAACACCGGGCCCAGCGACCGTGAGAGCGACAAGGTCACCGTGGAGCCGGTGAGCGTCTCGGCGCCGAAGAGCCCGAAGCCATACGCCGCCTGCAAGGCGAACACGCCGCCGGTGAAGAAGCCCGAGATGAGCACGATCGAGAGCGACTGCACCCCGACAAACTCAAGCTGCTGGAGGATGAGGCGCGGGCGATACGGCGGGGTGAACAAGGTCCAGGTGCCCCGAGCGGCGATCTCCGCGAAGGATCCAAACCGCTCGACGACCCGGATGACCGCCGCCCCGACGCCCTCGATGAGCCGTTTGATCATGGGGTCACCGCCTCGCGCCGAGGGACCCGCTGGGACACGCCGCAGAGCACCTCGTAGGGGATCGTCCCGGCGATCTCCGCGAGCTCCTCTACCCGCACGCCGTCGCCGAAGAGCTCCACCTCGTCGCCAGGTCGAACCGGCGTAGGCACGTCGGTGACATCGACCATCACCATGTCCATACACACCGTGCCCCGAACCGGGCAGCGCTGGCCATGAACCAGCACCTCCGCCCGGTTTGACAGCGCCCGGGGGTACCCGTCGGCGTAGCCCACGGGCAAGGTGGCGAGCCGCGTGGGCCTCGGCGCCACCCAGCGCCGCCCATAGGAGACGCCGTAGCCCGCCGGGATGTTCTTCACATAGAGCACCCGGGTCACGACCCGCATCACCGGGCGCAGGCCCTCGCCGAGCCCGGGCCCCGGGGAGACGCCGTACAGGGCGAGCCCAGGGCGCACCATCGTGAACCGCAGCTCGTCGTACCCGAGGGTCGCCGCCGAATTGCTGCAATGCAGCATCTTGGGGTGAAACGCCCGCGCCTTCGCGGCCTGCACGGCGACCCGGAACCGCCGCGCCTGTTCGCGGGTGAAGGTCGGGTCGCTCTCGGCCTCAGCGAAGTGGGTGGCGAGGCCGGTGACGTCCAAGGCGTCAAAGTCGGCGACGCGGTCCAGAAACGGGCCCCACTCCCCATACGGCACGCCGAGGCGCCCCATGCCGGTGTCGACCTTGAGGTGCACCGCGACGGTGATCCCACGGCGCCGGGCGACGGCGTGCAGCGCGGCGGCGGAGTCCAGATCAAAGAGCATCGGCGTGAGGCCGTGCTCGATGGCGGCCTCGGCGCCGAACACCGCGACGCCCTCCAAGCACAGGATCGGCGCCTTCACCCCCGCGGCCCGAAGCAGCTCGCCCTCCTCGACCAAGGCCACGCCGAACCACTCGACGCCGCTCGACTCCAGCGCCAAGGCCGTCAGCGCGGCGCCGTGGCCGTAGGCGTCGCCCTTCACCGACGCGCACACCGCCACGCCGGGCCCCACACGCGAACGAACCACGCCGAGGTTGTGGCGCAGGCGATCGGTGTGAACGAGGGCGGTGGTGGGCCGAAGCTGCTGCATAAGCTCCGTTTGGCGGGGCGCGCGACCGGTCCTCCCTAACGAGCTTCGCGCCGCGCCGCTCCCCCGCTCGGCGGCGGCGGATCACCGCAGGCCGTGGCCTCGCCGGGCCTTCACGCCGGGGTTACCCAGCCCTGAACGCGCAGGAGCCAGCCATGAGAACCCTCGTCACCGGCGGAGCCGGGTTTGTGCCGTCCCACCTCTGTGAGCGGCTGATCGCCGAAGGTCACGAGGTCGTCGCGCTGGACAACTTCATCACCGGCACCGAGCGAAACCTGCGCGAGCTCGTCCGTGAGCCCCGGTTCACGTTCATCGAGGCCGACGTCACCAAAGCGCTGCCCGTGAGCGGCCGCTTCGACCGCGTCTACCACATGGCCTCCCCGGCGAGCCCCATCGACTACGTCGAGCTGCCCTTCGAGACCCTCTTCGCGGGCTCCGACGCCACCCGCCTCGGCTTAGAGCGCGCCCACCAAGACGGCGCCCGCTTCTTTCTGGCCTCGACGTCCGAGGTCTACGGCGACCCGGCGGTGCACCCCCAGGTCGAGTCGTACTGGGGCAACGTCAACCCCATCGGCCCGCGCTCGGTCTACGACGAGGCCAAACGGTACGCTGAGGCGCTCACCATGGCGTTTCACCGCTACAAGGGCGTGCCCACCCGGATCGTCCGCATCTTCAACACCTACGGCCCCCGGATGCGCGTGAACGACGGCCGGGTCATCCCCGCGTTCTGCTCCCAAGCCCTGCGCGGCGAGCCCTTGACCGTCTTCGGCGACGGCAGCCAGACCCGCTCGTTCTGTTACGTCAGCGACCTCGTCGACGGCCTCTTTCGCCTCATGGAGTCCGACCTCACCGAGCCGTGCAACGTCGGCAACCCCACGGAGCGCTCGATGTTGGAGCTCGCCGACTACATCAACCGCTTCACGAACAACCCCGCCGGCGTCGTGCACAAGCCCTTGCCCCAAGACGACCCCACGCGCCGCCGCCCCGACATCACCCGGGCGAAGGAGCGTCTGGGCTGGGAGCCCCAGGTGAGCTTTGAGGACGGCCTGCGCCGCACGGTGGACTACTTCGCCGAGGTCATGCGGGAGAAGGGTGAGCTGGTCTGAGGGACTTGACGCCCCTTCAGACACGCTCTAACCCTAATCGTCTAAGGTCCTGTTCTTCAACAGGATTTTGGATGTACCCCCGACACGATTTGAACGTGCGACCTGCGGATTAGGAATCCGCTGCTCTATCCAGCTGAGCTACGAGGGCGTGCCGCCGCTCGTATTAGAGTCTCGCCCTCCCGTCAATCGAAGGTGCCGCCGTGCTGCTCCTCGCCCTCACCTACGCATGCACGAAGGCGCCTGAGGTGGCAGACACCGCCCCCCAGACCGTGCCGTTCTCACGCACCTTGGCCCGGATCGATCCGAACGAGCAGGATCTCGGCGGGCACATCCCGGCGCGGAGCATCCTGCACCTGCACTCGCCTTGGAGCCACGACGCCTGCGACGGGGACCCGCTGCCCGACGGCGCCCCCAACGCCCCCTGCCTCGCCGATCTTCGGGCGGCGATCTGCGACGTCGGCCTCGACGTGGCCTCGTTGACCGACCACCCCACCCACGCCGCCTTCCAAGACTACGACACGCTCACCTGGGCCGCCGAGGGCGATGAACCGGAGCTCCTCGACGGCGTGGCCGTCGGCAACCACGTCGCCTGCCCGGATGGCCGCTCGGTCCTGGTGCTGCCGGGCATCGAGGACACGCTCATGCCCCAAGGTCTCCGCAGGCACGTCGAGGGCGACGCGGCGGCTCGGGACGCGCTCTACAACCGCCGCGACGACGAGGCCATCGCCGCGATGGTGGCCACAGGCGCGGTGTTGACCCTCGCCCACACCGAAGGCGAGGCCCTCGCCGAGCTGACGCGGCTCCAAGACGCCGGGCTCGTGGGCCTAGAGGCCTTCAACCTGCACGCGATGGTCGATCCCAACATCCGCGAGGAGTCCTTGGGCCTTGAGAGCCTCTCGTGGCTCTCGGACATCGCCGACTTCACCGATCCGGACGGGACCGCCGAGCCCGACCTGCTCTTCCTCGCCGTGGTGCGAGAGCAGGCGCCGTCGATCCTCGCCTGGGACACGCTCTCGGCGCGGGGGCCCACCTTCGGCTTCGCGGGCACCGACGCCCACCAGAACGCCCTGCCGATCGTCATGCGCGACGGCGAGCGCGGCGACTCGTACCGCCGCATGATGCGCTGGTTCTCAAACTGGCTCTTGCTCAGCCCCGGCTCGGCCGTGACCGCCGCGTCCGTCGAGGCCGCCCAGCGCGCCGGGCGCAGCTACATCGTCTTTGAGGCCTTCGGCACCCCGGCGGACTTTGACGTGGCGCTCTACGACGACGACGGCGCGCGCTACGAGATCGGCGCCGACGCCCCGCCGGGAGAGCTCCGGGTGCGCTGCCCGCGCCTCGCCGCCCTGAGCCCGCGCGGCCTCACGCCGCCGGAGGTCTCCGCCCAGGTGCTCAAGGACGGCCAGCCCTTCGCGGAAGGCTGCGGCGCGCACGCCCTCACCGAGCCGGGGGTGTACCGCGTGGTCTTCACCATCACGCCGCTTCATCTGAGCCCATTTTTGGGGGAGGATCCCGCCTCACACATCCGTGAGGCCGTCTGGATCTACGCCAACCCGCATCGGGTGCGCTGATCACCATATCGGTGATTGAAACC
>JBEAVX010000425.1:0-2642 GCA_041160755.1 Pseudomonadota bacterium | reverse complement strand
GGCAAGAAGCTCGACGTAGGCCAAGAAGACAAGCCGACCGCGGTGGAAGACCCGGGCTGAGCGGCGTCTGGCGCGGGCCTGACCCAGATCAGCCAAGGCGCCGATCGGCCATGACGACGCTTGAACGGTGTTTATCCAGACGGTGCTCGCCCGAGGCGAAGCGCTGCGCGCGAGCCAAACCCCGTTCATCGGAGCGACACCATGGCTACTTCACTCAACGATCAGGTGGTGATCGTCACAGGCGCGGCCCGAGGCATGGGCGCGGAGCACGTCCGGGGCCTCGTCGCCAAGGGCGCGCGGGTGCTGGCGACGGACGTGCTCGACGCCGAAGGGGAGGCCCTCGCGGCGTCTCTGGGCGACCGCGTCCTCTATACCCACCTGGAGGTCACCGAGGAGTCCCAGTGGCGGAGCGCCCTGGCCTTGGCGGAGTCGCGCTTCGGGCCGGTGAACCACCTCGTCAACAACGCCGGGGTGGTGACCTTCGGCAGCGTCGAGACGATGGAGCCAGCCGTGTTTCGCCGCACGCTGGACATCAACCTCACCGGCTGCTGGCTGGGCATGCACGTCGTCATCCCGTCGATCAAGCGCGCCGGGGGCGGCAGCATCGTGAACATCGCGTCTACGGCGGGCCTGCAGGGCTACGCGAACCTCGGCGCCTACGTCGCGAGCAAGTGGGGCCTGCGGGGGCTCACCAAGACCGCCGCCTTGGAGCTTGGCCGCGACGGCATCCGGGTGAACCTCATCCACCCCGGGCCCATCCGCACGCCGATGATCGCCGGGCTCGGGGATGAGCTCGCCGCCACCCAGCCCATCAACCGCATCGGCGAGCCCAGCGAGGTCACGGCGATGCTGCTCTTCTTGTTGACCGAGGCCACCTACTCCACGGGCCACGAGTTCATCATCGACGGCGGCGCGGTGATCGGGCAGGCCTTGGACGTGATCAAGGCCCAGGGCGACCGCTAAAACGAGCGCGCCGCCCAGACACCCGGAGGTGCTGGGCGGCGCGCGCGTCTACAGGCTGCCGAAGGTCAGGGCGCCGCCCCGATCACATCGCCCGGAGCCAAGCCAAGAGCGCCGGGACGCCCGCGCCCGTGGCGCCCTTCACCAGGTGACGCTCGGGCGCGCCCAAGAAGGCGGGACCGGCGATGTCGAGGTGGGACCACTTGGGGCCATCGACGAACTCTTGCAGGAAGAGCGCGGCGGTGATCGACCCGGCGAGGCGGCCGCCGACGTTCTTGAGCTGGCCGACCTCACCCTTGATGAGCTCCTTGTAGAGCGGCTCCAGGGGCATCCGCCAGAAGCCCTCGCCGGACTCGGCGGCGGCCTTAGAGAGCGCGTCGGCCAAGGCGTCGTCATCGGCGTACATCGCCGTGTAGTGCTCACCCAAGGCGACGACGGCGGCGCCGGTGAGGGTGGCGAGGTCGACGACGTGGCTCACGGGCAGCTTGGAGGCGTAGGAGAGGCAGTCGGCGAGGAGCAGGCGGCCCTCGGCGTCGGTGTTGAGCACCTCGACCGTCTTGCCGTTGAGGATGGTGAGGATGTCGCCGAGCTTGTAGCTGTTGCCGGAGATCATGTTCTCGGCGGCGGCGAAGATGCCGTGCACGGTGATGGGCAGGTTGAGGGCCTCCAGCGCGCTCATCACGCCGATGACCGCGCCCGCGCCGCCCATGTCGCAGCGCATGGTCAACATGCCGTCGGTGGGCTTGATGGAGAGCCCGCCGGAGTCGAACGTCACGCCTTTGCCGATGATGGCGATCTCGCCGCGGCTCTTGCCCGCGGGGCGGTAGATCATGTGCACGAAGCGGGGCTTGCGGTCGCTGCCTTGGCCGACGGCGGTGATGCCGCCCATGCCCGCGTCACGGACCTTCACCTCGTCCCAGACGTCCACGGTGACGCGCTCGCTGGCGAGGCCCGCGGCGAAGGCCGCCAAGGTCTCGGGGTAGATGTCGGCGGCGGGGGCGTTCACCAGATCACGGGTGATGGAGCGCGCCTGGCCGAGCACACGGCCGGTCTCTAAGGCGGCCAGGGAGACGTTCGGGCTCAAGACCACGAACCGCTCGACGGCGGCCTTGCGGGCGGACGGGGCGAAGAAGCGGTCGTAGCGGTAGTTGCCCGCGATGAGGCCCTCGACGATGGCCTCGGCGGCGGCGTCCGACACCGCGCCCGCCGGGGCGAAGGAGACCTCACGCACACCTTGCTCACGGGCGAAGTGGCCCACGGCGCCCGCGGCGAGGCGAAGATCGGCGACGCTGCCGCTGCCTTGGCCCACAAAGACGAGGTGGGTGGCGGCGACGCGGCCCAAGGCGCGGGTGGTGACGCTGACGCCGGCCTTGCCCTTGAAGTCTTGCTCGTCGAGCAGGCGCTCTAGCTCACCGCCGAACGCCGCCGCGAGAGAGGGGGGGAGCGCCCGGGCGGCGCCCTCGTTGAGACCGATGGCGAGCACGCCGGGGTGCTTGAGGGTGAACTCGTCGATGTGAAGCTGCACGGGCGATCCTGATAAGTCAGCGGTCGAGGAGGGAGAGCACGATGAACAGCGCGAGGATCACCGCCCCGAGGATCGACATCCACTGGAGGTAAGGATCCTCACGCACCATCGTGATGAGGCGCTGCACGGGGCCCGGCGGCGTCGGCTCGGGCTCATC
>JBEAVX010000523.1:0-3402 GCA_041160755.1 Pseudomonadota bacterium | reverse complement strand
GCTCAGCCCGCGGCGCTCTTCGGCGCGTCACGCTCCGCCCCGCCGTCCTTGAGGTGGGCGTAGTACCACTGGCGGAAACGTAGGGTCGTCTTGTCGCTCGCGACGGAGACCTCTTCAGAGGGGGGCGGCACCTCCACGGGGAACGACGACTCGACGACGGCCTTGTCCTCGCGCAGGATGCGCAGGTTGAAGCGGTCGGTGAGCATAAAGAAGGGGTTGTACAGGCCGAAGCCACGCACGGCGGTGAGGATCATGCGGGTGCGGTTGGGCCCCGTCGGCACACACCAGACGTGCATCCGCAAGAAGAAGCCCGTGTCGCTGATGTGCAGCGTCATGCCGTTGGGGCGCATCCACTCCAGGCGCGCGTCGGGCTGGCCGGCGATGGTCGTGTGGCTCACGAAGCCGTGGGGCACGGGCTCGATGCGCTGCTCCATCTGGGTGCTGTCGGTGAGGCGCTTCTTGAGATCGCTGCCGATGGTGCCGCCGTGCACGAAGGGCAGGTGGGGGAAGTCGAGCATGTTCTCCATGGCGCGGGTCCAGTGGCAGGCCCACTCCTCGTGGTGAATGAAGATGCTCACGTCGTCGCGGAGCAGGGCCTCGGGGATGTGGGGGAGGTCCGGCGCGGCGGCGACGGGGGCCGTGTACACCCAGATCAAGCCCCCGGCCTCGTGGGTGGGCAGGGCCGTGGCGCCGAGGTTCTGGCGCTTGGCGTCGGGGTTGTAGGGGACGTGGGCGCAGGCGCCGTCGCCCTGAAAACGCCAGCCGTGGAAGGGGCAGACGAGCTGGCCGTCCTTCACCGTGCCGATGGAGAGCTCGACGCCGCGGTGGGGGCAGCGGTCCATGAGCGCCCGGGCGACGCCTTGGGCGTCGCGGAACAGCACGACCTTCTCCGAGGCGAGCTGGCTGCCGACGGGGGCGGCCTTGAGCGCCGTGGAGGGGAGGATGGGGGTCCAGCAGGCCTGAAAGTCTTGGAACATCGGCTTCTCCTATTTCGTATACCGAATGATATATTAAATTATGATGCCCGTCAAGGCGCCGCGCTTGATTCATTGATTCAACGCGGCTACATAAAGACCATGCCTCGCACCGCCGGCGCCCGAAACAGCGACTATGAGCTCGCCCGTGACCGCCTCCTCGACGCGGTGATCCCCCGCCTGACGGTGGCGGTCGCCGATCGCCCCAGCTTTCGAGAGCTGGCCGACCACGCCCAGGTGAGCGTCTCCACCCTACGCCACTACTTCGCCGACCGCGAGGGCCTCGTCATCGCCGCCTTCACCCGGATGCACGACCTGGGCCGCGAGCACATGGAGGCGAGCGTTCTCCTGGCGTCGTTGCCCGCTGAAGAGGCCCTGCGCGCCTACTGCGAGAACCTGCTCTTGGCTTGGCAGAGCTTCGGCGTCGGCGCCATGCTCTCGACGGCCTTGGCTGAAGGCATGAACCAGCCGCGTCTGGGCCCGGCCTATGTTCAAGAGCTGCTGGAGCCGATGATCCAGGGCTGCGAGGCGCTCTTGGGCGGGCTCGTCGAGGCCGGGAGCTTGCCGCCCTTGGACACCCGCCTCGGGGCGATTCAGCTCATCTCGCCCTTGTTCGTCGCCCTGCTCCACCAAGACACCCTCGGCGGCGTCGCCTGTCGGCCCCTGGATCTGGGCGCCTTCGCGCCCGCCCACGTCCGCGCGTTCTTGGCGGGGCACGGCGGTCTCACCCAGGCCAGCCTCGACGTCGCTCAGGCGGGCTCGACCCGCTCCTCGACCCCGGTGAGCCCGAACGAGGTGTAGGTCTTCCCGGCCTCCAACCCCTCGGCCTGGCTCGCCCGCAGCACGACCTGAAACGACGGCGTGGGCCGCTTGCCCCTGCCCCAGTCCTTCACCAGGGTTGAGCGCAAGAACGGCGTCCAGTAGATGCGCCAGCGGGTCAGGTAGATCGCCCGGAGGAGCTGGGGATCGCCGGGGAACCCCTCGGTGACGTGTAGGCCGGGGACGCCGTGGAGCGCGCGGACGAGCGTCTCGTCTTGGGTCTGCACCGGGATTCGGCTGGCCAAGGTGCGCAGGTCGAGCTGGAGCCGAACCAGGGGCTCGTCGCCGTAGGGGAACTCCGAAAAGAAGCTCGCGACGGCCTGGGCGGGGTCGCGGCCTTTGTAGCCCCGGGCGCGGAGGAGCTTCACCGCCAAGGCGTCGTCGGGGCGCTCCGTGGGGAAGGCCGCGACGAGGCGGGCGAGGCGATCGGCGTCGCTCAGGCCCTTGAGCCCTTTGCCGTCGCCGAGGGCCTTGAGCATCCGCTCTTGGTCATCGGCGCGCAGGGCGGCGAGCTCGTCCCGGCGAAGGTCGGCGGCGGTCACGGGCACGGCGGACTGGACGGTGATCTCAAAGGTGGGCCGGGGCGGCGCGGGCTTGGCGAGGCGGGCCACCACGGCGTCGGTGTCGGGGTGGGTGTCGGAGTAGAGCCAGGTGTGGGCGAAGCCTCGGTCCATGAGGCGCTCGATGAGCTTGGTGAACGAGGACTCGCGGTAGGAGACGAAGCCGTCGTTGTCCCAGTGGTGGAAGCTTGTGGCCTCGCCCTCGCCGATCATCAAGACGCCCCAGGCGTCATCGCTGCCAAAGAAGAACAGCACCTGGGCGTCCTTCTCGACGGCGCCGTCCTGAAAGAAGTACTCGGGGAACCGTTTGGCGGACTGGCGGGGGATGCGGTAGGTGCGACGGTAGGTGTCGATCAGCTTCTTGCCGTCGGAGTCCAAGGCCAGAAGCTCCAAGCCGTGCCACTCATCGGGCTTGTCGACGAAGGCGTAGCGGAAGACGAGGCCGTTGCACTCCTCATAGAACGCCATCATGTCGGCGGGGAGCTTGGAGGCCCACTTGCCGAGGGGCCCGCTCCAGGAGCGGCTCTGCTGGTGAACGATGACGTCGCTGCGCTCGCTGATCTCGGCGATGCGAAGGAGCAGGCGTTGGGCGAGGCTGAGGGCAGACATGGGGCGCTCCAAAGCGGATCGTGGGCCGATCGGGTCTATCTCCGCCCAGGCCAAAGTCGCAACCTCGGCGGCCTCACCGCCGACTTAGGCTGGGAGAGCCAGAGAAGCCCTTGAACCCAGGACGATGATGGGCAGCGAGCATGAGTTTGACGCCGTGGTCATCGGCGCGGGCTTCGGGGGCCTCGGCGCCGCCCTGCGCCTCGCTGAAGGCGGCGCCCGGGTGGCCTTGTGTGAGGCCCTCGCCTACCCGGGGGGCTGCGCGAGCACGTTCTCGCGGCGGGGCGCCCGCTACGAGACCGGGGCGACCTTGTTCTCGGGCTTGGGCGAGGGGCAATTTTTGCGACAGCTCCGCGACCGCTACGCCCCTGAGCTGCGCCTGGACTTCCCCGACCCCGTCGTTGAGCTGCGCGCCCCGGGCCTCAGCCTGCCGATCCCCAAGG
>JBEAVX010000395.1:0-2839 GCA_041160755.1 Pseudomonadota bacterium | reverse complement strand
GGGGGTCACCCGCGTCGCAGCGCTCGGCGGCGAGCCCCACGGCGACGCCGCCCCCGAGGGACTTGCCGTAGATCCACACTGGGCCGCCGAGCCCCTTCGCCACGGCCCACGCGGCGCGGGCGTCCATCCGGAGGCCGTCTTCGTTCGGCGCGCCGTCGCTGCCGGGGTATCCCCGGTAGTTCACGTGCACGACGTCCCAGCCGTCCTCGGTGAGCCGCCGGAACGCGCCCGGCCGCATGCCCACGGAGCCGCCGTTGCCCTCAAACCACACCACCACCCCCCGCGAGGCCGGCGCGGGCAGGTGCCAGCCGTAGAGCCGGGTGCCGTCTTCGGCGACGGGCCGGATCTCACGCGCGCCTTGGGTCTGCGCCTGCTCGGCGAGCCAGCCCTCAGGGAGCGTAGGCGCGGGGAAGAGCAGGGTGCGCTCAAGCGCGGCGAGGAGGCCCATCGTGAGGAGATACGCGATGATGAGCCCGACCGCCACCCGGCGCGCGCGGCTTCTCGCGGGCGGGCTCAGCGCGCTCACCCGGCGGCGGCGGGGCGGCCGAGGATCGGCAGCAGGCGCGCGAGCGGTCTGAGATCCCGGCCGGGCTCCAAGATTCGCTGGAGCAGCTCACCGACGACCACGCTCACCACCACCCGCGCGGCGTCGGGGTCGAGGCCGAGGTGGGCGCCGAGGGCCTCGCGGTAGGCCGCCAAGGCGCCGCCAAGGGGCGCGCCGCGCTCGGGGTGCGCGCGGTGGTAGTCGAGGGACACGGCGAGCGTGCGCTGCAGGTCGTCCCCGGCGGCCGCGATGTGCGCGCCGAGCGCCGCCATCCGGCAGGGGAGCGGCACCTCAGCCACCGCGGCGACCGCGTCGAACACCTGGCGCTCTACCTGCCGATCCAGCATGGCGGCGAAGAGCGCGGGCTTGCCGTCGAACCAGTGGTAGAGCGCGCCGGTGGTGGCGCCGAGCTCACGGGCGAGGTCACGCATCGAGAGGGCGTGGTAGCCCTGCTCGGCGAACAGGGCGAACGCACGATCGAGGATCTCCCCACGGCGAACGTCGGCATCGAGGGGGCGCGCCATCAGGCCGCCGGCGCCAGCCGGAGGCGCTCGCCAGCGAGGTGGCGGTTCATCACGGCGTGGAACAGAGGCGGGAAGAAGGCGAGCAGCACCATGCCCGCGTAGCCGGTCGGGAGCTCCGGCGCGTCGTCGAAGTGGCGGAGCGCCGGGTACGGGCGGCCTGGGTTGGCGTGGTGGTCCGCGTGGCGGGTGAGCTCGAAGAGGAGCGCGCGGGAGATTGGGCGGTCCGAGGTCCAGGAGTGGGCCGGGCGCACACGCTCGAAGCGGCCGTCGGCGAGCCGGTCGCGGGAGAGGCCGTAGTGCTCGACGTAGTTCACGGTCTCCAGCAGGAGGATGCCGACGAGCGCGGCGCCGACGAACGCGGCGGCGCCCACCACCCCAAAGGTGAGGGTGAACCCGGTGAGCACCCCGGCCTCCAGCACGGCGCCACGAAGCACCTCGTTGTCCCAGGTGATGGCGCCGCGGCCGCCCCGGGCGAGGCGATCGGCCTCCAGGCGCCACGCGCTCCACCAGCTCCCCACCACGGAGCGCGCCCAGAACGTGTAGAGGCTCTCGCCGAGGCGGGCGCTCGCGGGGTCCTCTGGCGTGGCGACGCGGGCGTGGTGGCCGCGGTTGTGCTCGACGAAGAAGTGGTGGTAGAGCGTGGTGACGAGCAGGATCTTCGCCGCCCGCTGGTGAAGCTTCTTGGACCGATGCCCGAGCTCGTGCGCGACGTTGATCGCGATGGCGCCGCAGGTGGTGCCGACGGTCGCCACGGCCCCGGCGAGCTCCACCGCGGAGAACGACTCGGCGCGCCACCCGAGCGCGAGCACGAGGCCCACCTGCACCGGCACGGCGAGCAGCAGCAAGGCGTCGAACGCCGGGTTCGCGCGGCGGGCGGCCTCGGTCTCGGCGGGGGCGTTCTTGTGGGAGCCCGGCAGAAAGAGCTCGGCGAGGGGCACGAGCACGAACACGATCACGGGGAGCGCCCACAGCAGCGGGCCGCCGGTCGTGAGGGCGAGCGCGGCGATCACGGTGAGCAGGTACACGGACGCGAAGGCGAGCAGCGGCATAGGACCTCCATAACGATCGATATGTACCACAGCCGCGGCCGAATGCATAACGATCGTTCTGTAAAAATCCGAGCGTGCGGCGGCCTCCCGGTGGGCAGGGGCGTCGTGTGCCGGGTCAAGCCCAGATTCAACGCACCCAGATCGCCTGCGCGCCGCCGGGGGTGCCGTAGTACACGAGGTTCACGCCGTAGCCCGCGTAGAGCCAGTACGAGCCGTCCCCGCCGCACAGCGTGAGCCCGGCGTTGGCGTACGGGCTCTCGGAGAAGTCCCACCCGGAGCCGAGGTAACCGTGCTCCTTGCAGTCCGGTGGGGCGCCGGCCGGGTTGTCGACCGCGCCGATGCCGGAGTCGGTGTAGGACGCCGCGCCGCCGCACCAGTAGTAGCCGCTCGCGCCGCCGTAGAGGTAGTAGCCGTCGCTCCCGAAGGGGATACGCAGCTCGGACCGGGCGATGTCCTTGGAGAGCCAGGTCTGCGCGCCGGAGGCGTAGGCGCCCAGCCGGAGGGTGTCCCAGGTGAAGGTGTTCAGGTCGATCCACCCGATCTCGGGCACGGCCGACGCGCTCGCGGCGGCGGGCGAGACCGCAAGGGACGGGAGGCCCTCGTCGCCGAAGCCGAAGTCGGCCTGGCTGGCGACGGACGCGGTGTTGCGGAGAAACCCGAGGGTCCACCCGCCGCCGTCCGTGGTCATGTCGCACCACACCTCCGCCACCTCGCCGGAGGGG
>JBEAVX010000389.1:0-6348 GCA_041160755.1 Pseudomonadota bacterium | reverse complement strand
CTGCGTCTCCGTGGAGACCTTCGCCGGTCGTGGGGCGGGCGGCGCGGCCCTGCTCCGCGCGGAGACGCTCCTGGCGCTGGGCGCGTGTGAGGCGGTGCTCATCGTCGGCGCTGAGGCGCCTCATCCCGTGCTGAAGGCGGCCGGGGCCGCGCTCCCCGGCGGGGTGGCGGTGGGGCTGTTGTGTACCCGGCGCGGCGCGGGCCCAACGGTCACCGTCGAGGTGGGCGCCGCCGAGATACGACCGAGCGCAGCTTTTGGTGAGGTCGGCGTCGGGGCCTTGATCGGCGTGGTGGCCCTCGCCGAGGCCGGGCGCGATGGTGCGGTCGGTGAGGTCGGGATCGGCGGCGCGCTCTGCGCCCGTGTGGCCTTCGCTCGGTGAGCGGGGCTCGGCTATAGTCAGCCGATGAGCACCCCCTCCGTTGACCCCTCGGGAGCCTCAAACGAGGCCGTAGACACCCTGACGCTGCGGGTGAAGGAGGCGCTCATCCGGGCGCTCCTGCTCACCGACATCACCCCGGCGGACCTCGCGGATGACGCGCCGCTGTGGGCTGAAGGTGGGATGCGCCTGGACAGCGTCGACGCCATCGAGCTCGCCGTGGAGCTGGAGCGCGCGCTCGGCGTGCGCATGCCCGACGGCGAGGAGACCCGCGAGATCTACGCCTCCATCGGCAGCATCGTCGCGTACCTGCGCGGTCAAGGCGCGGTTTGAGCGCGCTGGAGCCCACGGCGGTAGACGTCGCCCGGCTTGAGGTGGACGCGGCCTATCGGGTCGCCTTCTTGACGGCGTATGTCGGGCTCACCGAGGTGGATCGGGCCTTGATCCGCGCCTCCCGACCCCACCTCACGCCGTGGCTCGACGCGCTGATGGTCGCCATTGAGGGGCGGCTGCTCGGCTTTAGCAACACCGCCCGGCACTTTGACGGCCTGCCTCCGGCGATGGTCACGGTGCACCTGCGGGCCTACGTCGACGCGATCTTGCGCCCTCGGGACGAGGCCCAGCTCGCCGCGTACCTGGACCACGTGGCCCGCGCCCATGGCCCCAACGGCGGCGACCCGGCCCGAGTCGTGCCCCTGGTCGAGGTGAGCGGGCTCTTGGCCTTCATCACCGACCAGGTCATCGGCGCCGTGGCGGAGCTCGACCTGCCCGTGGAGCGTCGATTCGCCGCGGCGCGGGCGTGGTCGAAGCTCTTGTGGATTCAGGCGGACCTCTTCCATTGGGACGCCGCCCGCCGGGCGCGCGCCTAACTCGCCGCGCACTCCGCCCACAGCTCGGCCATCCAGCCGTTGGAGGGCGGCGTCGCCATGTCCCCGGCCAGCCACCGCCGCAGCCGCCGGGTGACCCCGTGGTGTAAGCGGCGCTGGGTGCGCGCCACGTCGTCCAGGCTGCGCCCCGTCGGGTCTTGCACGGCGCGGTCAAAGTGCCCGTCGAAGCCGCCGAGGTTGCCCGAGAAGTAGCGCCCCTCGTCCTTCAGTCGCCGCCCGAGCTGGGCGAAGAGCTGCCCGGCCTCGGCCAGGGCGCCCTCGGTGCGCTCCTTTGTGTTGAGCCGCTCCCGCAGCCAGGCCGGGTCCAGGTGCGCGTCTTGGGCGTAGGGCGCGAGCAGGTTGAAGTAGTTGTAGAGGTCGTACAGGTAGCGCAGGCGGAAGAGGTCGTAGCTGCCCAGGTTCATGTACTGGTCGCGGTAGACGCTCACCGAGAGGCTCACCTGATGCTGGATGAAGCCGCTGGCGAGCTCGGTGAAGGTGTTGAGGTCTTCCCCGGCGAGGTCGCGGCGGATGGCCTCGACGGTGAGGTCGTTGGACTGGGCGATGAAGTCGCTGCCGGGGCTGTAGAACGGGTCGGTGAACGAGCCCGCCTCGCCGACCAAGGCCCAGCGCGCCGGGCTGAAGTAGCGCTCGCTGCGATGGGCGAGGCCCAGATACGCGCCGTGGTCGAGGAGTCGGGCGCCTTCGGGCTCCTCCGAGCGCCGCAGGAGCTCCTCTAACCCTTTGTGCTCCTTGAGAAACTCCCAGAGCCCGGCCTGGGAGCGCAGCGCGCGGGAGGAGAGCGGCCCGCCTTGGTCTTGGGGCACGCCGACGACGCCGACGCTGGTGAGCCCGTCGCGCAGCGGGATGAGCCAGATCCAGTAGCCCGGGTAGTTGAGGTGGGTCGTCGAGAGCATCCGGCTGGTGTGCCGAGCGCGGGCGCGCCAGCCCTCGTCGCCCAAGGCGTCGAGGTCGCCGAGGCCGTGGACACGACCCCAGGCGGCGATCATCTGGTGCTCGGGCACGGCGCGGCTGAGGCCGAGCTTTCGCGCGAGCAGGCGGCTGCGCCCCGAGGCGTCCACCACCCACCGCGACCGCACGGTCTGCACGGCGCCGTCAAGGGCTATCTGTGTCTCATGGGGCTCGCCCAGGCTCACCTGGGTCACCTTCGCCCCGCGCCAGAGCGTCACGCCGTCGGCCACGGCCAAGGCCAAGAGCCGCTCCTCCAGGCGGGCCCGGTCCACCTGAAAGCTCGGGTTCACCGCGAAGCTCGTCGTCCCCAGCTCGCTCTGGGCGGGGATCGGCGCGTCGCGGCCGGGCTGGTCAAAGAAGAAGCGCAGGCCGTTCTTGGGCAGGTGCTCCCGGTAGAGCAAGGACGAGAGCCCGAGGCGCTTGACGAGGTAATGCCCGGCGAGCTCCACCGTGGACTCGCCCACCTTCCAGTCGGACGTCAAGCGGCGCTCGACCATCCCGACCGAGACGGACGGCAGGGCGCGTCGGAGGTGTCGGGCCAAGAGCCCGCCCGCCAGCCCGCCGCCGAGGATCAACACGTCAACGTCTGTCGTCATGGAAGCCACCCGATGCGTGAGGTCTGCGCGTCTGTGAGGGGTGTGAGGGAGAACAACCGCCAGCCGGCTGGCAGCTCCAGGCGTGTGGCGCAGCGCCCGCTCGTGGGGTCGAGCTCGAGCACACGGGCAGGCCCGGCCCCGCGCCGCCCGGCGCCGAAGTGGGGGTTGTCGAGCAGCAGCAGGGTGCCGCGCCCCGAGGGGCAGGCCGCCTGAACCCAGCGCAGGCCGGGGCTGAACGTGGCGTGATCGGAGAGATCGTCGGCGTGAAGGACACGCACCGCGCCGCGTGGGCTCTCGCAGAGCACGAGGCTCCCCGGCGGCAGGCCTCCCTCGGCACCGGCCAAGGTCAAGGCGTGGGGGTGATCGAGGCCCGCGCGGCGGCGGGTGAGGGCGCCGTCGTGTCGGCCAAGCTCCAGGAGCTCCCCGGTGTGAAACGACGACAACAACACCCCGTCGCCCCAGGGCAAGGCGCTGTTGATGTGCAGGGCCCGGCCCAGGGTCGCGTAGCGACGGCCCCGGTGATCGGCGCTGGGGTCGGCGCGGTCGGGGTTGGGGATGGGCGTCGGCCAAGGCGGCGCCCACCCCACCCAGGCGCCAAGGGGGGCCTCGTCGGGGTGAAGCTCCACGACGGCGTCGACGCCAGAGCACGCCACGAGCAGCCGCCCGCCGCTGGGGACGCCGCTGGGCACGACGGTGTGCAGGTCGTTGAACGCCGGGTGAGAGACGGCGCGGTCGGGGCGCCCGGTCTCGGGATTCACGGCCAGGAGCGTGTCGCCCCACATCGACGCCACCCAGATCGGCCCGGCGGGGTCAGGCCAGCACAGCCCGCTCGGCGTCGGCAGCGGCCGCTCTCCGAGCACGACGCCGCGCGAGAGGTCCACGGCCAGAAGCCGCCCGCCCATCCGCTCTACGAGGGCCTCGGGCACAGGGTCCGGCGCGCCGATGCGCCCTGGCGGCGGCCTCCCGGCGGACTGGAGCGCCGCGCGCACCTCCACAAAGTTCTCCATGACCACGGTGAGCAGGGCCTTCACGCGAGCCCCAACAGCCGCGCGTCCGCCCGGGCCCAGGCGCCCTCGCCAAGCAGATCTTCGCCGCCGACCTCCAGCAGCACCACGACCACCGCCTCGCAGCGGCCCAGGCGCAGCCAGTCTTCAGCGAGGGCGAGGGCGACCTCTGGTGGGTCCAACAGCGCCATCACCGGCCCGCGCAGGCCAAGGGTCACGCCGGGGCCCATGAGCGGCGCGCCGGGGACGGTCGCGGCGAAGGTTCGGGGCGAGACGAGGGCTGGGCCCTCTCGCACGAGGCGGGCGTGGTGGCGGAGATCGGCGAGGATTGAGCCACGCGGCGCGCTCAAGATGAGCCCAGCCTCTGGCGGCGGCGCCAAGGCCAGCAGCGCCCGCCGTGCCGCGATGTGGCTGGGGTCTTCGCCCGAGGGGCTGGCCTCCACCTCGGAGACGATCGCCCGCCGGGTGACCACAGCGACGGGCGGCGCCAACGGGCGCCCGGCGACGGGCTCAAGGCTGAACACCACCGCGGCGTTCACCCCACCAAACGCCATCGACCACGAGATCCCGGTGAGGGGTGCCTCGTCTAACGGTTTGCGCTCTGGCCAACCCACGGGCTGTTGGTCCCCCAAGCTCAACACCAGGGCTGCGGCCTCGACGAGCCCTGCGGCGCCCATGGTGTGCCCCACGACCGGCTTGAGCGCCTGAAGCGGCGGTCTCTCCTCACCAAACAGCGTGAGCAGCGCCGCCGCCTCGGCCCGATCGTTCGCTGGGGTGCCCGTGCCATGAATCGAGATGAGCTGCGCGGGTTGACCTCCGCCTCGGGCCAAGGCGAGGCGGGCGGCGGCGATGAGCCCTCGGCCCTCGGGGTGCGGGGTGAGCGGGTGCCAGGCGTCTTGGGACGAGGCCGCGCCGGTGAGCTGAACGCCCCCCTCACCCACCGCCAAGACCAGGATCGCGGCGGCGGCGCCCAGATGAAAGCCCCGTGAGCCCGGCGTGAGCGGGCGGCAGCCCTGGGGATCCACGAGCTTGAGCGCCTCAAAACCCGCCGACACGAAGGGGCAAACCCCATCCACGGCGGCGACGACGACCACCCGCGCCCGGCCCGCCTGGAGCCAGTCCAGCGCCATCCCCAAGGCCGCCGTGCCCGAGGCGCAGGCCAAGGAGACGTTCGCCCGTGGGCCCAAGACGCCTAGCCGCGCGGCCAAGGCGTCGCCGGGGGCCTGCCGAGGGCGCGGGGGCGGCGGCGAGGGGTCTCCGGCGAGGGCGGCGGTGTGCCAAGGCGCCCAGTCGTCGCCGAGCCCACCCGAGGCCGTGGCGAAGACCAGCCCGGCGTCTTCGGGCAGAGGCGCCAAGGCCGCGTCGTCGAGGGCCTCCAAGAGCAGGGCCTCGGCGGAGAGCGCCGGTGAGGGGAGCGGTCGCCCGGCCTCCAACGCCCCTCGGAGCGCCGCCCAGCCCCGACCCGCCGCCGTGGCGAGGCCGATGGCTTGGACAACCACACCCGAGATCACCTCGCCTGACGCTGCGTGCTCTGCCATCGTGTCGGGCCTAACCCGCCGCGCTCAAGGACTCAGGTTGATCCATCGGGTCACCTCCACGAAGAGACGTCGGCGCGCTCAGGCGGGCAGGGGGCTCAGCGGATCCTCTAGGTCGAGGAGGTAGAGCAGGGCCTCTTCGTCCGTCTCCTCAGGATGGTTCTTGCGCCTCACCCTCCCGACGATCACAAGCACGAGGCCCGTCAAGAGCAGCAACGGCGCGATCACGAAGCACAGTATGGCCGCGATCCCGACCCCGACGCTGAGCATACTAAACAAACCTTCAACGATGACGGTGATGATGAGGCCCGCAGCGGCGACGCCGAGCGCCAGCCCCATCAGCCTCAGGCCTAGGCGGACCGTGTCGTCGGGGTCGTCAAACCACTTCTCACGCCATGAGGGCTCCTCGACGGTCTCCATCGTGGCGCTCGTTGGCGCCGTGTGGTCCCGCTTTGCGCGCTCTTGGGCGGCGAGGGCGTGCCGATCCACCCCCTCCTCCCGTGCGGTGTGGTCCACGGCCAGGATCAGCTCATCGAAGAGGGCCTCGGGCTTCGCGCCCGCCTGGCGGGTGGCTCGGGCGATGTCGCCCAAGGTGCCTCGAAGCGCCCGGCGGCGCGCGGGGTTCATCCGTTCGCCTTTGCGGATCAGCACATGGTCCAACACCGCCATCAGCCGGTTTGGCCGGGAGAGCAGCGCGCCGATGGCCCGGCGCTGTGCGCGGTCCACCCCCTCCATCCAGTCGGCCATCACGACGGTGCGGCGCGCGAGGGCGTCGGCGGCGCGGAACATTCGCGCCTGAAACGCTGGGTGCTGGCGGACGTCTTCGTCGCTGTCTCGCCAGGCGGTGAACCACGACAAGGTTCCGAAGGTCTCGCCCAGGAGCGTCGGCGGGAGCCCGGCCTCATGAAGCGCCTCAGAGACTCCCTCGGTGGGCGCCTGGGCCTGCATCCGCTGGAGGTCTTGGTCAAGCTTGGCCAGCCAAGGCTCAACCTCCTGAGG
>JBEAVX010000375.1:0-6484 GCA_041160755.1 Pseudomonadota bacterium | reverse complement strand
AGCGTCCCCCCCGCCCACGGCGCCAGGGCGATGGGCGGCTCGGCGGCCTCGGCGACCACGGCGATGCGCAGGGTGAGCGCCACCTCGACGGCGCCGTCGCTCACGAGCACCTCGGCTTGGTCCTCGCCGACGAACGCCGCGTCCGTGGTCAGGGTGAACAGGCCCTCTTGGCTCAGCCGCGCGTCGCCGTGGGCGGGGGGGACGCTCAGGCGGTAGGCGTGGCGGTCGTCCCGGTCGGCGTCGTTGGCGAAGATCTGCGCGCTCACCGACTCCCCGGGGGCGGCGGTGAGCACCCCGGCGCTCGGCCTCGGCGGGTTGTTCTCGGCGCGTGGGGGGCACTCGGCGCTCGCGAGCGTGACGCCGCGCGCGTGAAGCCAGTCGACCAAGGCGTCGACGCGGACGTAGATCCCGCCGTCTCCGCAGGCCGTCGTCGCGGGCCAGGCCGCCCGGGAGACGAGGCCCACGAAGAGCGGCGCGCCCCAGTCGGTCCACACGAACAGCGGGGCGCCGCTGTCGCCCGCGCAGGAGTCGAGGCCGTCGCCCCCGGCGATGAGCTCCGCCCCGGCGATCTCCGCGCGGCAGCCCCGGGCCGGATCACCACAGTCGGCGTCTACGACGGGCATCGTCGCCGCGTAGAGGCGCCCGTCGGCCTCTCCGCCGGGGGAGGTGACCCCGAAGCCGACCAGCTCCGCCGGGGCGCCGTCGTAGAGCTGGTTCGAGGCGCAGCCCAAGAGCGCGGGCGGGGCGTCGAGCGCCACCGGGGCGTCGAGGTGGATCAGCGCGACGTCGAGGCCCTCCCAGTAGCCCGGCTGAACGTCCACCTGCGCCACCCCACGCGACGAGCCGCCGTCGTCATGGGCGTCTACGACGTTGAGCACGACCTCCACCGGCGGCGCCGCGCCACAATGACCGGCGGTCAGTACATGCTCTGGGCCGATGAGCACCCCCGAGCAGTAGAGCCGCCCGTCCTCGTCATAGAGCGCGGCGACGCTCGGCCAAGCGCCGGTCTCCGCCGGGGCCCCGCCGACGACCGGCGGCGCGCTCTGGGCGAGCACGGCCACGCTCAGGCCGAGCGCGGTGAGGATCATCGCGCCGTGTCCTCTTCCGGGCGATCTTCGGCGTCGATGGCGTCGAGGAGCACGAGCAGCTCCAGGGCCCGGGCCGCGTCGTCTCCGGCGCGGTTGAGGTCGAGCAGGCGGGTGAGGCAGCGCCGGGCCCCGCGCAGATCCGCCACCCGCGCGTGCTCTCGCAGCGCCAAGGCGTAGGTGCGCTCGGCCTCCGCCCAGCACCCGGCGAGCGCCAAGGCGTCTCCCCAGGCGCGCCTCGCGGCGGCGGCGGCGGCGCGGAGGCCCAAGGCCGTCAAGGTGTGCACGCAGCGCTGGGCGGCGGCGGCGGCCTCGTCCGCGCGGTTCAAGCGCAGGAGCCAGTCCACGCGGCGACGCTCGGCGGCGGCGAGGAGCTCCGGCGCCCCCGCGGCGAGGGCCTCTACGCCCTTGAGATCGGCCTCGATCCCGTCGAGTTGGCCGAGCGCGAGGGACACGCCGACACGCACGAGGAGGTCGTTCGGGTCGTCCTCACGCGGCGACAAGGTCTGGAGCAGGCCCTCGGCCTCACGCGTCGCCCCTTGGGCCAAGGCGAGCTCGATGGCGGCCCGGGCCGTCGCCCGCCGCGCGGCCTCGCCCTCTCCGGGGACGGCGCGGGCCTGCTCCAGCCGCGCCTGGGCGAGCCCTGGCTGAGAGGCCGCCGCGTGGGCCTGGGCCGCGCCGCGCATGAGGCGGCCCAAGAGCGCCGGGCTGTCCGCCGCGCGGAGGGCCTCGATGGCGTCTTGGTGGTGGTCCGCCGCCTCGTCTCGCAGCCCAAAGCTCAACAGCACGTCCCCCTCGGCCCAGGCGAGGAGCCCTTGGTGGCTGAGCCCCGGTCCACGCGCGCGGGCCTCGCCCAGCAGCTCACGGGCCTGGGCGAGCTGACCCGCGGCGGCCAAGGCGCGGGCGGCGGTGGCGGCGGCCAAGGCGGCGACCTCGGGGGAGTCGCTGACCTCGACGAGCCAGCGGAGGGCCTGGAGATCTCGCTCGTCGGGGGGGCTCGGCCAGGCGCCGCCCCGGGCGACCTCCAGCCGATCGGCCAAGGTCGCCTGCACCAGCGGCGCGGCGGCCCGCAGGTCACCCCCCGCGAGGCGCTCCCGGGCCCAGCGCGTGAGCCGAGGCGACACGGCGTGGGGGTGTCGCCACGACTCGGGCAGGCCCTCTGGCCAAGGAAGCCCGCGAAGCCCCCGAGGCAAGGCCGCCCAGGCCAAGATCGCCGGATCCAGGGCGGGCGTCGGCTCCGCGCTCGGCGTCGGCGCCTCGGGGACGGCCAGGGCCAGGGCGCCGCTGGGCGCCCGGCGACCGGAGAGCACCAAGGCCCGGGGCCCGATGAGCGAGGGCAACACGTCTGTGAGCAGGGCGTCGTCGGCCTCATCGGCCTCGTCGATCCACACGACGAGGCTCGGGCGCTCGGCCAAGAACGTGGTCAGGGCGCTTGGATCTCCCCGGGCGGCGAGGCCCGACGCCGCGCCCAAGACGCGCACCAGGTCGGCCTCGATGCGGCAGCCAGCGCCTTGGGCGCGCAGGGTGGCGGGGCCCAGGCGTCGGCACAGCGCGGCGGCCAAGGCGCTCGCCCCGGAGCGCGCGGGGCCGACCACGGCCACGGCGCCTCCTGCGCCCCGCGCGGCGGCCTCCGCGGCGTCGAGCCACGGGCCGAGGTCCAGGGGAGGCGGGGTCTGGAGAGGCGCGTCAGGATCGGTCAACATCCCGTCTTGAGTAACCTGTGGCGCGGTCGGCGCCGTGGCCGGGCGGCCCTCTCCGGGTTACCCGCGAGAACCCTGCACCCATCCTGGAGGTCCGCCTTGAGTCACGAGATCCGCACCCTCGGCGTCGTCGGCGCCGGTCAGATGGGCAACGGCATCGCCCACGTCGCCGCGCTCTCCGGTTACCGCGTCGTGCTCAGCGATGTCTCTCAAGAGGCCGTCAACAAGGGCCTCGGCGCCATCGACGGCAACATGGCCCGTATGGTCAAGAAGGCCACCCTCACCGCCGAGGCCGCCGCCGCCGCCCGGGCGCTCATCGTCGGCGCCACCACGCTCGACGCCATGGCCGAGGCCGACCTCGTCGTCGAGGCCGTCTCCGAGAGCGAGTCCCTCAAGTTCCGCATCTTTGAGACCCTGAGCCGCGTCGCCCCGCCCCACGCGCTGTTGTGCTCCAACACCTCGTCGATCAGCATCACCGCCATCGCCGCCCACACCGACCGCCCGTCTCAGGTCGTGGGCATGCACTTCATGAACCCCGTCCCGGTCATGAAGCTCGTCGAGCTGATCCGCGGCCTCGCCACCTCTGATGAGAGCTTCGCCACCGTGCGCGGCGTCGTCGAGGCCATGGGCAAGACGCCCGTCGAGGGCCGCGACATGCCCGGGTTCATCGTGAACCGCGTGCTCATGCCCTACATCAACGAGGCCGTCTACGCGCTCTACGAGGGCATCGGCTCCGTCGAAGACATCGACACCGCCATGAAGCTCGGCACCAACGTGCCCATGGGGCCGCTCACCTTGGCCGACTTCATCGGCCTCGACACCTGCCTCGCGATCATGGAGGTGCTGCACACGGGCATGGGCGGCGACTCCAAGTACCGGCCGTGTCCGCTCCTGCGCAAATACGTCGAGGCGGGCTGGCTTGGCCGCAAGTCCGGGCGGGGCTTCTACAAATACGGGGGTTGATCCATGGCGAACGACGCGATGACCGTGCGGCTGTACACCAACATCCGCCTGGAGTTTGACGACGGCGCGGGCGTGGCGCTGCTCACGCTCAACCGCCCCAAGGCGCTCAACGCGCTCAACGGCGAGCTGCTCCGTGAGCTAGACGAGGCCCTCGAAGACGTGGCCACGCGCCCCGGCGCGCGGGTGCTCATCCTCACCGGCGCTGGGGCCAAGGCCTTCGCCGCCGGGGCCGACATCGCCGAGATGCAAGGCTTCACCCCTGTTCAGGCCGAGGGCTTCGCCGCCTTGGGCCAGCGGGTGTTTAGCCGCCTGGAGGCCCTGCCCGTGGCGGTCATCGCCGCGGTGAACGGCTTCGCCTTGGGCGGCGGCTGCGAGCTCGCCATGTCCTGCGACATCATCCTCGCCAGCGGCTCGGCGGTCTTCGGCCAGCCCGAGGTCAAGCTCGGCGTCATCCCCGGCTTCGGCGGCAGCCAGCGCCTCACCCGCCTCGTCGGTCGCCAGCGCGCCCGGGAGATCTGCTTCACCGGCCGCTCGGTGAAGGCGGACGAGGCCCTGCGCATCGGCCTCGTCACCGAGGTGGTCGAAGGGGACGTCGTCGAGGCCGCCAAGAAGCTGGCCGAGACCATCGCCAAGAACGGCCCCCGGGCCGTGGCCCTGTGCAAACGCGCCATCAACGACGGCGCCGATCTCGCCTTGGCCCCGGCGCTCTCCCACGAGCGCACGCTGTTTGGCCTCTGCTTCGCCACGTCGGACCAGCGCGAGGGCATGTCGGCCTTCTTAGAGCGCCGCAAGCCCGACTTCACCGGGCGCTAATCCGGCTGCATCGTCTGGCTCAACCACAAGAGGATTCCCCCATGTTCGAGCTCTCTGAAGGCACCCTCCAGATCCGCGACCTGGCCCGCGACTTCGCCCGTGGCGAGGTGATGCCCGGCGCCGCCGAGCGTGACCGCACCCACGAGTTCCCCCGGGCGCTCGTCAACCAGCTCGGCGAGATGGGCTTCTTGGGCATGTTTGTGCCCGAGCAGTACGACGGCGCGGGCCTCTCTGTGCTGGATTATGTCGTCGCCTTGGAGCAGGTGAGCTACGCCGACGCGTCGGTGGGCGTGGTGATGTCGGTGAACAACTCGCTGTGCATCTCGCCGATCCTCCACTTCGGCACTGAAGCCCAGAAGCAGCAGTACCTCCCCGACCTCGCCACGGGCCGCAAGCTCGGCTGCTACGCGCTCACCGAGCCCTCGGCGGGCAGCGACGCCGGCGCCCAGAAGACGAAGATCACCAAGAACGACGCCGGCGACTACGTGCTCAACGGCACGAAGATGTGGATCACGAACGGTCCCCAGGCCGATGTGTCTGTGGTGTATGCCTCGATGGACCCGGCCGCCCGCCACAAGGCCGTCTGCGCGTTCATCGTCGAGAACACCTTCGCTGGCTACCGGGTGGGCAAGGTCGAAGAGAAGCTCGGCATCACGTCGTCCCACACCTCCGAGCTCGTGTTTGAGGACATGGTCGTGCCCCGGGCGAACCTGCTCGGCCAAGAGCTCCAGGGCTTCAAGGTGGCCATGGGCACCCTCGACGGCGGCCGCATCGGCATCGCCGCCCAGGCCCTCGGCATCGCCCAGCGCGCGTTTGACCTCGCCGTCGCCTACGCCAAGGAGCGCATGGCCTTTGGCAAGCCCATCGGCCACAACCAGGCGATTCAGTGGATGATCGCCGACATGGCCACCCGCATCGAGGCCGCCCGCCTGCTCACCTACCGCGCCGCGGTGCTCAAGGATCAAGGCGAGCGCGGAAGCCGCGAGTGCTCGATGGCGAAGCTCTTCGCGTCGGAGTGCGCGAACTTCTGCGCCGACAAGGCCCTGCAGATTCACGGCGGCTACGGCTACTCGAAGGAGTACGAGGTCGAGCGTCTGTTCCGCGACGCCCGCATCACGACGCTGTACGAGGGCACCTCCGAGATTCAGCGCCTCGTGATCGCGAAGAGCTTCTTGGACTAAACGCCGCGTCTCGTCCGCAGCGCGGGGTGTGGTGTGTCCCAGATCGCCGCCCAGGTGTTCTTGCCCTTGTTCGTGGCGATGTCGGTGCCGACCATCGCCCCGATCTTCTTGAGCCTCACCCACGGGATGAGCCCCGAGGAGCGCTCAAGCCTCGCGAAGAAGGGCACGGTCACCGCGGCGGTGGTCGCGGCCCTGGTGACCTTGGGTGGGCAGCTCCTCTTTCGCCTGCTCGGCATCACGGTGAACGATCTGCGCGTGGGCGGCGGCATCATCCTGCTCGTGCTCTCGATCTACGATCTCGTGTTCTCCAAGGAGGAGCGCCGGGTGCGTGACGCCGGGGATCTGGGCGTGGTGCCGCTCGGCGTGCCGCTCATCGTCGGCCCGGCCACGATGACGACGCTGTTGGTGCTCGCCGACGGGTTTGGTCGCGGCCCGGTGTTTGTGGCCTTGGTCATCAACCTCTTGCTCATCGGGCTCGTGATGTCCCAGGCCCAGCGGCTCGTGGACTGGATCGGCGAGGCTGGCGTGCGGGCCTTCGGCAAGGTGATGTCTCTGTTCATGACCGCCATCGCCGTGGCGATGATCCGCGCGGGGCTCTTGGGCTTTCTGGTCGAGGCGGGGATCAAGCTGCCCGGATAATCCGCCGCCCTCGGCGGTCGGACGATCGGCTTGACACGCCGCCCCGAGCCCGCCTGCCGCCTCTCGGGCGCTCGCGCGCCCCAGAGACGGTCACGGTGTTCGC
>JBEAVX010000350.1:0-2881 GCA_041160755.1 Pseudomonadota bacterium | reverse complement strand
CTGTGAGCGAGGCCGACGCGCCGAGCGTCGAGGTAGACGCGCTCACACAGACAACCCCGGACGGGTTTGTGCTGAGTCTCCCCCATTGGACGGCGCGCCGTGGCGCCCAGGTGGCCGTCGTCGGGCCCTCGGGCAGCGGCAAGACGACGCTCCTTCGGCTCTTGGCGGGGCTCCTCGTGCCTACGGCGGGGCGTCTGATCGTCGAGGGGCTCAACCTGGGCGAAGCGGACGAGGCCACGCGGCGCGCGCACCGCCAGCGACACATCGCGCTCTTGCAGCAAGACTTCCCGGTGATGGAGGCGCTCAGCGTCGAAGAGAACGTGCTCCTGCCGTTTCGGCTGAGCCCTACACGGTCGCTGGACGAGGCCGCCCGAGACCGCGCGCGGCGGCTGCTCTCGGCGTTGGGGCTCAGCGGGCTCTTGGGCCGTGGGGCCGACCGTCTCTCCGCCGGAGAGCGGCAGCGGGTGGCCTTGGCCCGGGCGATGGTGGTGCGGCCGCGCCTCTTGCTCTGTGATGAGGCGACGGCGAGCCTCGACCCCAGCGCCGCCCGCCGGGCGCTGGACCTCACCCAGACCGTGTGTGATGAGGAGGGCGTGACCTTGGTGTGGGTGACCCACGATCTCCAGCTCGCGGCGCGTCTGCCCGAGCGGCTGCAGCTCGGCGGTGCGGCGTGAGGGCCCTCGGTCACGCCCTCTGGCTCGGATGGCGGTCGCTGTGTCACCGACCGGGGCAGTCACTGGTGATCGTGCTGGGTGTGGGCTTCGCCTTGGCCGCGCCGCGCTTCACCCTCCAGGCGAGCGAGGTGGTGGAGCGCCTGTGGATGTCGCGGGCCGAGTCGAGCCCGATCTTGCTCGGCGCGAAGGGCGCGCCGGTGGAGCTGACCCTCGCGGGCCTGTTCTTCACCGGGCGCCCCCAAGACCCGACCCCCTACGCGGCCGTGGCCGAGGCCCGGCGTTGGGGTGAGGCCGCGCCGCTGGTGGTGCGCCACAGCGCGGGCGGCGCGCCGGTCGTGGGCACAAGCGTCGAGTACTTTGAGCGCCGGGGCCTCGTCGTCGCCGAGGGCCGCCGCTTCGCGGTGCTGGGAGAGGTGGTGGCCGGGGCGTCTGTGGCGGATCGTGCGGGGCTCAAGCCCGGAGATCAGGTGCGCAGCGACGGCGTCGATCTGGCCGATCTGAGCGCCGCCGCGCCGTTGTTGTTGCAGGTCGTCGGGGTCTTGGCGGCCACGGGGGGTCCTGACGACGGCGCTCTGTTCACCGATGTGCGCACCACCTGGGCCTTAGACGGCGCCCTGCACGGCCACGGCGCGGCGACGCCGGAGACCTTGTCCAAGGAGGACGCCGACGGTCAGGCGCTCAACAGCGCGGTGATGCTCGCTGAAGAGGCCGCGCTGGAGTCCCTCTCGGGCTTTCACCTGCACGGGTCGATGTCAGATCAGCCGATCAGCGCCGTGCTGATCTGGCCAAACGACACCAAAGCCCAGGATCAGCTCTTGGGTGAGGTGGCGTTGCACCCGAGGCTCATGGCGGTCCAGCCGCCGGAGGTGATGGCGCGGCTGTGGGGCGTGGCGCTCCAGGCGCGGCGGGGACTGTGGGTGATCTTCGGGGCGGTGGGCCTCACCACGGCGGCCTTCGTGGCCCAGACCTTGAGCCTCAGCCTGCGCCTTCGCGCCCCGGAGCGCGCGCTGTGGCGAGATCTAGGCGCCAGCCGCCGACGGGTCGCGCTCCTCGTGGGCGTTGAGCTCGGCGTGTTGTTCGGCGCCGCCGGGCTCTTGGCCTTGGGGCTCTCGGCGCTCGGCGTGTGGGTGTTGAGGGTGGCGTTGACGCCGTGACGTGAGCCAACTCAACGGGCTCAGCCGTGATCGTACAGGTCGCCGAACTCCGCCTCGATCCAGAGGATGTGGAATGTGTCGTTTGTGCGGGTACCGACCATAGGGAGTTTGCCGGCGTACCTCAGCACGAGGAAGCGCTCCTGGTCCTCAAATCCCGCCGGGATCGGCGCGTTGATCTGTCTCCGTGGCAGCAGCTCAGAGCCCAAGCCATGGCGAGGAGCCAGGGTGATCTCATCCCAGGTCATACCCCCTCGCTCTTGAAGAGCCTGCGCGAGCTGGGCCTGCCGCTCAATGGGAAGGGACTTCACATCAAACCTAGGCTGGATGTGCCGGAAACAGAAGACCGGCGTGCTCTTTCCCGTGCTGCGAAGAGGGGGCGTCTTGATCCCGAGGCTCGCCTCACCCTTCTTGGCCGGAGGCTTCGAGGCGCGGGACATGGCTACCCGGCGCTGAGGAGCGCGCCAAAGTGGCGTTTGAGGGCGTCGTGGGGGATCTCCAGATCCTTGACATCGGGTACAAAGTGCTGCTGCCAGGGGGGCTCGTCGTGGGTCATGTCACGCAGACGCCACGCGGCGAGGCTGCCGAGCTTCTCCCAGATCTCGATAAGGAGCTGGGTAGGCTCGTCGGCGACCTCGGGCCAGTCGAAGGGATCGTCCCCAAGGGCGAGATCGCTGGAGCCGAAGGACTTGAAGTGGTGGTAAACCTCGGGCACCACGGGGCCGTGGGTCCAGGCTTGGATGGGGCCGTTGAACAGGGGCCCGCCGGTCTTCGCCAGCCAGTATCCTTGGGCGTAGTACAGGAGCTTCTGGAGCTTAAGGTTGGAGAGGTCGGCCTGCTGCGCCTCGGCCCACGCGACGAACCACCGCGCGATGGTCAGCGCGGGGTAGGGCGGAGAGTTCTGGGCTGGCGTCATGGTCGCTCCGGTGTGTCGGTGTGACAGCGTGCCTATGAACTTAGCCTAATCGCCGACGTGCGTATAGGGAATCCCTGACCGCACGCCTCTCCTCAGCTACAATCCCCCCATGCACCCCCGCCTCCCTCTGCTCCTCCCGC
>JBEAVX010000312.1:0-4913 GCA_041160755.1 Pseudomonadota bacterium | reverse complement strand
TGAACACGTTGAGCTGGTCCGCGCGCATGTCGTCCATGAGCACGAGCAGGACCGAGAGGGGCGCGGCGGGCAGGCAGGGCGTCATGCCGCCTAAGGTAGCCGCTTCGCCGCGCCGCCGCCGTCAGGGCGCCAAAGGGCGCCACAGGGCTCCTCAGCGCTCGGAGCGCCCAACGTCCTTCGCGACGGTGCCGCTCCGCTCAAACCCGCCGGTGTCTTCGCCCCCGCCAGTGTCTTTTCCGCCGCCGGTGTCCCAGCCGCCGCCGGTGTCCCAGCCGCCGCCGGTGTCGCCGCCGGTGTCCCAGCCGCCCTCACGATAGCGCGCCAGCTCCGCCCGGGCCTCCTCCACTCGGCCCTCGTGGAACTTCAGATAGTGGGCGTAGGCGCTCACGTCCGGGCCACGCCACATCCCGTCGGGGTGATCGCCCCACGGCGCCTGGGCGCTGAGCAGGCGATCGGCGAGGTCATGGATGAGCGACACGGCGTCGAGGGCCTCAAAGTCGTCGATCACCCCCTCGCAGGTGTCGTACATCGCCTCGCGGCAGCTCTCGTCTTGGCGGCAGCCGTCGCTGAGGCTCGCGAAGCCCCACAGGGGCGTCTCGCTGTAGGCGCCGCCCCAGGCGTACCCGGCGTTGATGTCGGTGGAGTAGGGCAAGAACCGGAACAGACCGTCCTCTCCTTCGACGATCACGACGTTGTTTGTGTTGTGGACGTAGTCGTCGCCCACCCACAGGAGCCAATGCGCGCAGCTTGAGCGCATGAAGGCGTCCCAGTCGAGGAGCGCCGCGGTGCGCTCGTCAAACTCTTGGCTGCCATAGCTCTCGTTGATCAGCGCGCCGAGGGCGTCAATCGTCGTGGTGTCATCACAGTCGCCATAGTCACACTCAAAGTTGATCGCCGCCCCGTCGTAGTTGATGTCGCCGACCCCTTCCCGCACGCTCACGCAGCCGCCGCCGAGCAGCGCGGCGTTCTCCTCGCAGAAGTCCCCCTTGTAGACCTCTCGGGCGATCATCGGCACGAGCAGCTCCCCGTCCTCCCAGCCCGTGCCGCCCACCCAGACGTAAGACGAGCGCGCGGCGGGCACGCCGAGGCCCCGGAAGATCTCCAGCGCGCTCACCTCGCCGAACATCGAGCCCACCTGGGCGTTGTTCAGGCGGACGTGCTCCACGCCGTCGAAGGTCTGCCCCTCGACGAAGTCGTCGCTGTCGAGGCGGAAGTTGGGGATGGTGGCCGTCGTCCAGGCCGCGCCCGTGCTCTGGCCGACGAGCTTCACGTCGACGAGGCCAAAGTCGGCGATGTCCCCTTCAGGGTTCATCACCAAGAGCGTCTCGGTGCTCAGGCCGCTCGGGCCGCCGTCGGGGTCATAGACGCCGTTGCCCTCGGGGAAACCGCCGCCGCCGTCTGTGTAGGCGGCGTTCAGCGCGTCTAAGGTCTCTGGGCTCACGCCGATCCAGAAGAGGGTGTTGTCTTCGCCCCACAGATCGAGGCGCAGCGCGTCGGGGGTGGTCGTCGCCGCGACGGGGGGCTCCGGCGGCGCCTCTCCGCCGGGGGTCGGGTCCACGTCGTAGTGGTGGTGAATGTGGGTGACGGTGTCGCCGCAGCCCATGAGGCCGAGGAGCGTGATCGAGACGAGGCGCATGTGCTCTCCGTGGATGTTGGAGAGCAGGTATGCAAGAAATGTGCCGATATGTAGTCTGGTGCGCTAAACTCGCCAAAGATCACGGCAGATCCGTGATCCTCAGCGAAGTCTCAGCCGAATGTTAACCGCCAAAGTCGCGGCGCAGATGTCAGCGGTTGACAGCTTGCGCCGCGCGGAGCGTCTCCAGCTCGGCCCGGGCGCTCGCGGCCCGGGTCTCGTAGAAGCTGCGGTGATGTTCATACGCGGCGTCGTCGGGCTCACGCCACATGCCGCCGGGGTACTCACCCCAAGGCGCCTCGGCGTCGCGGAGGCGCTCGGCGAGGCCGTCGATGAGGCTCACCGGATCCATCGCCTCAAACTCGTTGATCACCTGCTCGCAGGTGTCGAGCTGGGCCTCGCGGCAACTGTCGTCCTGGTTGCAGCCCGAGGACAAGATCGCCGCGGAGAACAGCGGCGTGTTGTTGTAGATGCCGCCGTAGGCGTAGCCCGCGACGATGTCGTTGGGCGATGGGAGCAGGCGGAACCGGCCGTCTAACCCCTCAACGAGCACGACGTTGTTGAGCTGGTGGACGTAGTCGTCGGCGATCCAGAGCAGCCAGTGTGCGCAGGTCGAGCGGTGAAACTGTGTCCAGTCAAAGTAGGGCTCGGTCTTCTCGTCGAAGCTCTGCGTCCGAAAGTTCGCCTTCAGGGCCTTTTGCAGCGCGTTGATGTTTGTGTCGTCACCGCAGTCGCCGACCTCACAGGTCGCTTGGCTCACCGCAAGCGTGTTCGTGATCTCCCCGTTGAAGGTGCGAAGGGTCTCGCAGCCGCCGCCGAGCAAGGCGGCGTTCGCCTCACAGAAGACGCCGTCGTAGGCCTCCCGAACGAGCATCGGCACGAGCAGCGCGTCGTTCTCCCAGCCCGAGCCCCCCACCCAGGCGTAGGCGGTGCGCGCGGCGGGCAGCCCCAGCGCCCGGAAGACGGCGAGGGCGCTCGCCGCGCCAAACATCGAGCCGTACCCGGCGCTGTCTAAACCGACACGCTCCAGCCCCCCAAACCGCTGGCCCTCGACCTGCTCATCGGCGTCGAGGCGAAAGCTGGGGATGGTGCTCGACGTCCACGGCGCGCTCGTGAGCTGCTCGATGAGGCTGATGCCCACCTCGCCATAGTCCGCGACCTCCCCGGAAGGGGTGACGACGAGCAGGTTCTCTGTGCTGACCTCTCTCGGCGGGTCGTACTCGACATAGTCCGCGGCGCCCAGCGTCCAGGGCTGGTTGAGCTTCTCGACGCCGGACTCCGAGACGTTCAGCCACCAGGTGTTGTCTTCTGGGCCGAACACGTCGAGGGGGAGCTGGTCGGCGCTGATCGTGGGGGCGACGGGCAGCTCTGCGTAGAGGTCAGCGTCTGGATCCTCGGCGCCGGGCTCCTCGTCATCCATCACATAGGTGTTGTTGATCTTGTAGACCACGTCGTCGGCGCAGGCGGTCAGCACGACGGGGAGCAGGGCGAGCACGAGCGCGGGGTGGGGGGTGGACATCGGGACTCCGAGCGGTTGGCGTTCTTGGGTCGGCTGGGCGCAGATGTCAGCGCTTGGTCGCGTTGGCCGCGCGGTACGTCTCCAGCTCGGCCCGGGCGCTCGCGGCCCGCGTCTCGTAGAAGGTGCGGAAATGTTCATACGCCCCGTCGTCGGGCTCACGCCACATGCCGTCGGGGTACTCACCCCACGGGGCCTGGGCGGCGCGTAGGCGGTCGGCGAGGCCGTCGATGATGCTCACCGGGTCCATCGCCTCAAACTCGTCGATCACCTGCTCACAGGTGTCGAGCTGGGTCTCGCGGCAGCCGTCGTCGAGCTCGCAGCCTTTGGACATGATGGCGTTGCCGAACAGCGGCGTGTTGGAGTAGGTGCCGGAGAAGGCGTAGCCCGCGGTGACGTCGGTGGAGTAGGGGAGCAGCCGGAAGCGGCCGTCTTCGCCCTCGGCGAGCACGACGTTGTTTGAGTTGTGGATGTAGTCGTCACCCACCCACAGAAGCCAATGCACACAGGCCGAGCGGTGAAACTGCGGCCAGTCAAAATAGGGCTCGGTGCCCTCATCAAAGGTCTGGTCGTTGAAGTTCTCGATCACCGAGGTCGCGAGCTTGGCGAGCCCCGACATGTCCGTACAGTCGCCGAGGTCACAGTCGGCGACCTCCCAGTTCGCGAGGTTCACCACGTCGCCGGTGCTCTCGCGGATGGTCTTGCAGCCGCCGCCGAGCAGGTCCGCGTTGTCGTCACAGAAGTCGCGTTTGTACACCTCGCGGGCGAGCATCGGCACGAGCACCTCGTCGTCCTCCCAGCCGGAGCCGCCGGCCCAAGCATAGGCCGTGCGCGCCGCCGGCACCCCCATCGCGCGAAACACGATGAGCGAGCTGGCCTCCCCAAACATCGTGCCCACCCCGGCGTTGTTCAGCCGAATGTGCTCGACCTCGCCAAACTCTTGGCCCTCGACGTACTCATCGGCGTCGAGGCGGAAGTTGGGGATTGTGCTGGATGTCCACGGGGCGCCGGTGGACTGGCCGATGAGCTTGATGCCCACCTGGCCATAGTCCGCGACCTCCCCCGCCGGGGTGATGATGAGCAGGTTCTCTGTGCCGCCGCCGCCGCCCTCGACCTCGTACTCGCCATAGCCGTAGGTGCCGCCGCCGAGCCACGGCGAGTTGATGTCGGCGAGGGTGGACTCGGAGACCTTGAGCCACCAGGTGTTGTCGTCTTGGCCGAGCACGTCGGCGGGGAGCTGGTCGGCGCTCATCGTCGGGGCCACGGGCAGGTCCGCGTCGGGCTCGACGCCCGTGTCCTCAGTGTCGCCCTCTTCAGCGAGCACATAGGTGTGGTGGTTCTCGTAGACGATGCTGTCGGCGCAGGCGGTCGAGAGGGCGGGGAGCAGGGCGAGCAGCAGACTCTGACGGGTGGGCGACATCTTGAACTCCGGGCTGGAGCCGACAAGCTACCCGTCTACGCTCGGGGTCGGCGAGCGCTTCGCCGCAGAGCGCGGGTGCTCTGCCCAGGGTTGGCCAAGCCTTGACGATCCGGCGCCGTCAGGGGCGAGTGACCACCAAGGCTCCCGTCCAATAGAGCGCCACGCCGTCTTGGGCGCTGGTGGTCGGCACGAAGGGCGCGATCGGGCGCAGGCGAAGCTCCAGCTCCACCAAGTTCACCCCGTCCGGGGCCCCGGCGGTGCAGGAAACGTCATACACCCGCGACGCCCCCGGCGCGAGGCTCACCGTGCGCGCCTCATCCAGGCTGCTGTGGCCGCCGACCCCC
>JBEAVX010000308.1:0-3856 GCA_041160755.1 Pseudomonadota bacterium | reverse complement strand
AGGGGGACACACCCTCTCCAACACCCCCTAAGTCAACCCCAACGCCTTAAACGCCGCCTGCCGCACGTCCCCATAAAAGATCGGATCCACCGCCTCCAGCACATCCGCGTTCACCTCCAAGAACTGCCGCTTGTTCTCGATCGGCACCAGCACCCGCCGCGCGCCGTTGTCTCTCGCCACCTGGAGCGGCTCGGTGAGCGAGCGCGCGGCCTTGATGTTGCCCTGCACGCTCATGTCGCCGAGCACGAGCAGGCCGGCCTGGGGCGGGGCCTTGCGCAGCATGGAGTACGCGGCCACGAAGAACGCCACGCCGAGCTCGGCCTCGACGCGGTTGCCGAGCAGGTCGATCACCTCGACGTGCAGATCGGACGTGTCGAGCTCCCGCGCCACGCCGAAGGGCGTCTTCTGGGCTTGTAGGTAGCTGAACGCGCGGGCGATGGACTCGCGCATCGTCCCGCTGATCCCGCCCGCGGACTTGAGCTTGCCGGTGCCTGAAGACTGGGAGACCTCGATTCGGTACAGTCCGACGGTGCCGTCGCCGCTCACCGAGGCCGTGTAGATCGTGCCGGGGGGCAGCGGGTCGGAGGAGATCAGGTCGCGTCCGCCCTGCTCGGGCACACCCACGAAGAGCTCCTCGCCGCTCTCGTTGTCTACGTAGCTAAAGCTCGTGTGGTAATACTCAAACGAGCCCATCTTCTTGAGCTGCTCTTTCACCCGGCGGCGGCCCTCGATCCCGAAGGCCAACAGCTCGGCCAGCTCCTCCTTCGTGATCTTGCCGTTGGGGTAGAGGAGCTTGATGAGCCCCGACACGGTGCGGCGAACGGCCTTGCGGTCGCGGGCGTTGAGGTGGGCGCCGAGGCTGAAGTGGTGGTCTAAGGTCTCGGTGAAGTTGAGCTTACGCAGCTCGCGGAGGGCCTCGGCCAGGTAATCGACGACGAAGCCGTAGTGGTCGGTGAAGTGCTCGTTGCGCATCTTCGGCACCTCCCAGCCGGGAAGGTAGTAGTGCAGGCGGTCGATGAAGGCCATGTCGTCGCGGATGATGTCGGGCATCGGCGCGAAGAGGTGGCCGGTCTGCACCATCACGTCCACAGGCTGCTGGGTGTTGCCGAACAGGGCGATGCTCGCGTAGCCCGAGACCTCCTCCTGGCCACGCTGGAAGCGCCCGGACTCGCAGTAGGTCTTCAGCGTGGTCACCACCTCTTTGGGCATCTTCTGGAGGTCGGCCACCTCGTCAAAGCCCACCACGTCCCAGAGCTGCACGAGGCCCTTCTGGCGGCCGCTCATGTGGCCGAAGAGGTTCGCCACCGTCGTGCCGCCGGTGAGCAGCGAGGCGTAGGGCGACATCTCCTGCACGGCGTAGGACTTGCCCGTGCCCCGGGGGCCGAGCTCGACGAGGTTGAAGTTCTGCTCACACAGCGGCACAAGCCGCAGCAAGAACAAGAGCTTGAGGCGCCGATCCATGACCGTCGGCTCGTAGCCCATGCTGCGCAGCATGAGGTCCATCCACTCGTCCGTGGTGAACTCGCCGCGCAGGCGCCGGTAGTCGTCGAGCTGGAAGGCCGCGAGCTGAATCGGGGTGATCTTCTCGATCCAGAACGGGTACTTGCCGCGGTTCTCCTCGTCGTACTCAAAACGCACGTCTACCTGGGCCCAGATGCCGCCCGTGAGCAGCCGGTCGAAGTCACGAACGTAGTGCTCGGGGATGTGGACGTTCTTGTGGCCGAAGTTGGAGAGCTCGGCCCAATAGTCGGAGTCGACCAGACGCACCCGGATCTTGTCGATGAAGGTCCAGCGGCCGCGCTCTTTGACCTTGCTCTGGGCCTTCATCGACTCATCGGGCCGGATGTAGTTCTCGGCGAGGGTGTCGTTCACCACCTGAAGGCCCATCTGGATCGCCAGCTCGTCGGACGACGCGCAGTATTTGCCGAGCAAAAACTCCAAGACGAACACCGGCACGTTCGCGCCGACCTTCACCTTTCGCACGAGGTCTTTGCGGACGACACGCCCGGCGAAGACGCGGTTGACCTTGTCGTCGAGGGGGTCACGCTCGGGGAAGTTGCTCATGGATTACCTCATCAGCCGCATCGGGAGCGCCGCCGACTGCGCGAGCAGGGCCCCGGTGGAGGGGTCGAGGACGACGACGGTGACCGCCGACGCCTCGTCGTTGGCCAACATCATGCCCACCTGGGCGTTTGTGCCGGGCTTCACGCGGAGCACGCCGCGCTCTCGGTCGAGCTCCGCGCCGCTCGCCATGCCCGCCGCGCCGACCTGCTCGGTCTTCTCGGAGAGCAGCACCACCCGCAGCTCGACGAGCTCCGGGGCGAAGATGCCGAGGCCCGTCGTCTCGACGGTCACGACAAAGACGCGGTTGGTGACCGCCTCAGGCAAGGCCTTGAGGCGAACCTCGACGCCCTCGGCCTCGTTTGAGGCGCCCGTGGGCGGGATACGGAAGGTCAAGACGGGGATGACGAGCTCTTGTAGGCTCATGCTCCCGTGGTGGAAGCTCAAGTCACCCCCGGCCTTGAACACGCCGAGGCCTGTTGGGAACACAAACTCCAGGTCGCTCGCGTAGCCGAGCTCGGCGGCGGTCACCCGCACGGTGCCCGGCGGCGTGGCCCCGCCGCGGCCGATCCAGCACCGACGATGAAGCTCGACGGTCTCGCCGCCGGGGGCGTCGATCTTCATGTCGTCGCCTTTGCGCAGGCCGAACTGGTGGCCGTGGTCGGCGGTGATCACGAAGTGCTCCACCCCGGCCAAGGCGAGGCGCCGCGCCGCCCGGGCGAGGTTGCCGATCACCGTGCCCATGGCCTGCCGCGCGAGGTGATCATCGCCGGTCTCGCCGAGGTAGTCGATCTCCGTGGAGCGGACGATGACAAGCGAGCGCCCGGCGACCTTCTTCTTGAGCTCCGATTGCCGGTCTTGCAGCGCGGCGCTCAAGGTCAGGTCCACCACGTCGGGCGCCCGCGCCTTGAGGTACTTCACGCGCTCGGTGACGCCGGAGAGCGGCACGCCGTCCACCAAGGCCGCGAGCTTGCCTTTGTTCGCCACCACCGCGTAGTTGGACGACGCCCCGGGCAACAGCGCCGCCATGCCCACCGGGGTGATGCTGGGCAGCGCGCCGATCGCCGGCTGGAGGTGCAGCTCGTCCACCCCGTCGAGGTGTTTGGCCAGCTCCGCGCCCATCTCAAAGCGCAGGGCGTCCACGAAGAACCAGGCGACCGTGCCGCTTGTGCGGGGGGCGACCACGTCGGGGTAGATTCGTGTCTGATGCAGCACGCCGGGCACGGTGAAGCCCGCCGCCCCGAGGGCCTTGGAGAAGCCCACGGCGAGGCTGTGGAGCAATTGTTCGTGATCCCGCAGCACCACACCGACGGCCTTCTCGACGATGGTCTCATCCACGGCGCGGCTGCGCCAGGTCTCCAGCGCCCGCTGGGCGGCGTCGACGCGGTGCCAGCCGTCTTCAGCGGCGGCGTAACGCGCCACCCACACCGCGGGGCCCGCGCTGGACGGGGGCAAGGCGCCCTTCACCGCGGCGATGCGGTTCCCGAGCTCCGCCACCCGGCGGCACAGCTCCCACTTCTCTTTGCGTGGCATCTGCGCGGACGAGTCCACCCACTCCACCCAGAAGCTCGTCTCCCGCTCGATCACCACGGCGTGGGCCTCGGCGTAGCGCCGCGCCTCCAAGAGCGACGCGCACCAGGTCAGCAGCAGGCGCTCCTCAAACTCGAAGGTGTCGATGTGGCCCAGGTCCTCGGGCTTGATCTTGGCGCGGGCGAGGTGGAAGTCTTGCTCCACCTGCCGGGCGCGGATCACATACTCCTTGGGAGACTCGGCCCTGAAGCGTCTGGCGAGGGTG
>JBEAVX010000286.1:0-3457 GCA_041160755.1 Pseudomonadota bacterium | reverse complement strand
CCATATGCGAACGTCCGCGTGCGCCTCAGCCCCCCGAACGGCGCGCGCCCCTCCAAGGCTCATCTCGACGTGAACACCCCCACGCCTGACCTGCTCCCGCGCTTTCGCCGCTGGGCCATCTGGGCCATCGCCATCGGCGCGATCCTCTACGTCGTCGGGACGGTCTGGGCGGGCTTCTCGGAGGTCGGCGCGGAGCTGCTCAACTTCGCGTGGTGGCTGTACGTCCCGGTGCTGCTCCTCACCCTCGTCAACTACGGCCTGCGGTGGGTGAAGTGGCGTTACCTGCTCGGGCGCCTGGGCCTCAGCCTGCCGTGGCGCGAGGACGCGACGCTGTTCATCGCGGGCCTCGCCATGGTGATCTCCCCGGGCAAGGCCGGTGAGCTGCTCAAGCCCTACGTCGTCTCCAAACGCACTGGGGTCAACCTCGCGACGACCATCCCGGCGCTGCTCACCGAGCGCATCACCGACGGGATCGCGATGTTGGCCTTGGCGGCGATCTCCGTGAGCACCTACGCCGCGGATCGGGTCGCCTGGGTGGCGGTGCCTTCAGCGCTGCTCGGCGCGGCGCTCGTGGTGTTGATGTCGGAGCCGCTCTCGATGGGGTCCGTGGACCTCCTCGCGCGTTTGCCGGGGGTCGGCCGCCTCGCGCCGAAGATCCGCGAGCTGCTCATGGCCCTGCGCATCTGCCTCTCCCCGGGCGCCTTGTTGTGGACGGTGGTGTTGTCGCTGGTGGCCTGGTTCGCGGAGTGTGTCGGTTTCTGGCTGATCTTCATCGGCATGGGCGTCGAGGCCAGCCTAGACGCCTCCACCTTCCTCTACGCCTTCTCCACCATCGCCGGGGGCGCGATGCCCGGCGGCTTGGGCGTGGCCGACGGCGCCTTGGCCGGGGGCGCGGTGACGCTTCTGGGCGTGAACGAGGCCGTCGCCGTCACCAGCGCGCTGCTGGTGCGCGTGGCGACCTTGTGGTTCGGCGTGCTCTTGGGGGCGGTGGCGCTCTTACGCTTTGAGTCGCTCATCGGCGGCGGCCCTGCGGCGGAGACCGCGGAGACCCAAAGCGAGGGCGCTTAGCCTTCGCGGCAGGCCGGGCAGCGGCCCTCAAACAGCACCCCGGCGCGGCGGACCTCAAAGCCCTCGGGCAAGGCGCGGGCCACCTGGACATCGGCGTCAGGCACGTCCGAGAGCGCGCCGCAGGCCACACACAAGAAGTGGTGGTGCGGGGTCGGGTCGGGGTCGAAGCGGGACTCGTCGCCGGGGACGTAGACCTCACGCACCACCCCCAGCTCACGCAAGAGCTGGAGCGTGTTGTAGACCGTGGCCCGGGAGGTGACCGGGTCGGCCGCCGTGAGCCGCTCAAAGAGCTGGGCGGCGGTGGGGTGGGCGTGATCGTCGGCCAACGCGCGCAGAATGGCGCGACGCTGGGGCGTGACCGAGCACTTCTTGGCTCTGAGGAGGGCCTCAACGGCCGGAATGTCCATCACGGGCTGACCTCTTCGTTGTAGAGTAGCGCGCCTTTTGACGCGGCGCGAGCAAAGCGCGCCTTCGGAGCGCCGAGATGTCCGAGACCCCGTTCTTAGCGGCCTGTGTTCAGCTTCGTGGCAGCTCCGACGTTCCGCGCAACCTCGCGGTCACCGAGGGCCTCATCCGCCGCGCCGCGCGGTACGGCGCCCGGCTCATCGCCACCCCCGAGGCCACGACCTATCTGGGCCCCCACGCCCGAAAGATCGCCCTGGCCGAGACCGTCGATGGCCCGACCCACGCCCACTTCGGGGCCTTGGCCGCGGAGCTCGGCGTCACCTTGTTGTTGGGCTCCATCGCCGAGCGCGCCCCGGGCCATGACGACCGCTGCTACAACACCTCCCTCCTCTTTGGCCCCGACGGCGCGCGGCTGGCGACCTACCGCAAGCTCCACCTGTTCGACGTGGACGTGCCCGGCGGCGTGCGCTTTCGCGAGTCCGACACCACCTTGCCCGGCGAAGACGTCGTCGTGGCCGAGACGGCGCTCGGGCCCTTGGGCCTCTCGGTCTGCTACGACATGCGTTTCCCCGAGCTCTACCGCGCGCTCACCGACCGGGGCGCGACGATGCTCGCCGTGCCCAGCGCCTTCACCTTGATGACCGGCAAAGACCACTGGCACACGCTCCTGCGCGCACGGGCCATCGAGTGCCAGTCCTACGTCTTCGCCCCGGCCCAGTGGGGCGAGCACGATGACGCGGGCCTACGCCGCTCGTATGGCCACGCGCTCATCGTCGATCCCTGGGGGACGGTCATCGGAGAGTGTGGAGATCACGAAGGTTTAGCCCTCGCAGAGATCCACCCCGAGCGCGTCGCCCAGGTGCGGGCGGCGATCCCCGTCGCGGCGCATCGGCGCGTGTAAACCCAGGCGCGTTCGCTACTTGCAGGCGACGACGACGACGGCGTGGGTGTCGGTGATCTTGCGCTTGAGCTTCGAGGCCTGGACCACAAACATGGTGTTCGGGTCGCCGGTGGAGAAGAAGTCCACGACGCTGTAGATGCCGTCGTGCTCGGCCTCACCGATGGCCTGGTCGTAACCATCGACGACGTGCAGGCGGACCTTCTTGGCGCGCTCGGGCGAGCCGACGGCGACGGCGCGGCAGAGGCGACCGGCCTCAAGGGGCAACAAGAAGCCCGCGGCGCCCGCCTCCATCACCGTCTCCCACTCGCCGTGGTAGACCTGATAGCCCTCCAGCTCCAGCAGCTCGACGGCGGTGCGGGCGATCTGCCAGGTCGAGGCCGTGGAGATCGGCATCTGGCCGATGGGGTAGCTCGTCACCATCGAGAAGAAGCCGCCGGAGTACTCGGCCTTGGCCCGGGCGACCACGACCTGGGCCTCGTAGAGCCCGCTGCGGAGCGCCTGAAAACCGACGATGGGGGTGTTGTCGGTCATGTCGTCTTGACCGACGAGCTGGCCCCGGTCGTCGTAGACGAGCAGGTCGAGATCCTCGATGCGGTCCTTGTCGCCCACGGCGACCATCATGACGTTGTCGTCTTGGCCCACGGGCACGGGGACGACGGTGGGGGCGGCGCCCTCAAAGGCGATGCCGAGGGTCATGTCGGTGATCTGGAAGCCGTCGCCTTCGAGCTTGGTGATCAGCGCGCCGAGGTCATCCATGACCGGCAGCATCGACTCGACCTGTTGGGCGGCGGCGGGGGCGCTGAGCGCGACGAGGAGCGGGAGCAAGGCCACGAGGTCTCCATGCTAGGAGGGAGGAGGACATCATATCCCCGGGCGGGCGCGGTCGGGGCGGGCTTGGGCGGCCGATCAGCGCCGCGCGACGGACGCGATCCCTTCGGGGCTCGCGGGCACGATGCCCTTCTCGGTGATGATCCCGGCGATCAACGCCGCGGGCGTCACGTCGAAGGCGGGGTTTCGCGCCGGGCTCTCTTCAGGGGTCACCCGCACCCGGGTGAAGCTGCCCTCATCGGACCAGCCCCAGAC
>JBEAVX010000396.1:0-13106 GCA_041160755.1 Pseudomonadota bacterium | reverse complement strand
CGCCGCACCTGCCCTGGAGCCCCGGGGCCACCGCCGATGATCTGCGCGCGGGCTCGGCGCGGGGCCTCGTCGGGCGAGAGGTCGTGGCCACGGAGAAGCTCGACGGCGAGAACACCACGCTCTACGCCGGGGGCTACAGCCACGCCCGCAGCGTCGACTCCGCGCACCACGAGAGCCGAACCTGGGTGAAGGCCCTCGCCGCCCGCATCGCCCACGACATCCCGCCGGGCTGGCGCCTCTGCGGCGAGAACCTCTACGCCCGGCACAGCCTCGCTTATGACGACCTGGAGGGGTACTTCGCCCTGTTCTCGGTCTGGGACGACCACAACACCTGCTTGTCTTGGCGCGACACGATGGAGTGGGCGCACCTCTTGGAGCTGCCGACGCCGCGTGTGCTCTACGCCGGGCCTTACGACGAGCCCGTCTTGCGCCGCCTCACCGACAACCTCGACCTCTCCCGCCAAGAGGGCGTCGTCGTGCGCCTCGCCGACGCCTTCCCTTACGCCGACTTCGGGGACTGCGTGCTCAAGTGGGTGCGCCCCAACCACGTCCAGACCGACGCCCACTGGGCGCACCAGAAGATCATCCCCAACCGGCTGCGAGGGGCCTCATGAGCGCCGCGCTGTTTGAGGCCATCGGCCGGGGCGAGCATCCGACGACCATCGACGCCTTGGAGGCCGCCCTCGGCGACGCGCTGCCCGCCCTGGGCCGCTACGCCTCAACCCCCCAAGACGCCGAGTGGCACGCTGAAGGTGACGTGCGCATCCACACCGGCATGGTGCTCGACGAGCTGAGGAAGACCTTGGGGGAGGTGCCCGAGGGGGCGGCGAGGGCGGAGCTCGTCTTCGGCGCGCTCCTGCACGACTACGCGAAGCCCTGGACGACCCGCGAGGCGGAGATCGGCGGCAGAGCGCGCGTCGTCGCGCCACGGCACGAGGCCAAAGGCCGGTCTGCCCTCGCGCCGCTGCTCTTGGGGCTCATGCCCTTTCCGTCCGCGCTGCGGGTGCTGGGCATGATCGGCTCCCACCACGAGCCCAAGCTCCTCGCGATCAAAAATCGGCCGCCCGGCGAGGTGAAGCGCCTCTCCCGCCGCGCGGAGCCGCGCCAGCTCCTCGCCTTGGAGCGCGCCGACATGCGCGGCCGGGTGTGCCCCGACCTCCCCAAGCAGCTTGAGCACCTCGATCTGTACGAGCTGATGGCCGAGGAGTACAGCCCCGAGGGCTGGAGGACGGCCTGGGCCGAGGCCGCCTTGTCGGCCGCGGGTGACCGCAGCGAGGCCGTGCGCGACTTCGTCTTTGGTGAGGCGATTCGGCTCGCCGAGGCCGGGCGGCTCACGGACCCCGCGGAGCTCGCCTACCTCGCCCACCAACACGGTCGGGACGACCCGCCGGAGCTCGTCATCACCGTCGCCCCGAGCGGCGCGGGCAAGACCCGACTCTGCCGCGCGGTCTTGGAGCCCCGGGGCTTTGAGCGGGTGTCCCTGGACGACGCCCGCGAGGAGCTCACCGGCGACGTCTCCGACCAGACGGCGAACGGCCAGGCGCGGCAGCTCGCCAAGTCTCGGCTGAAGGCCGCCTTACGCCCGGGCCGAAAGGTCGTGTGGGACGCCACGTCGCTGCGGCGGGAGCTGCGCGGCATGACCGTCCAGGTGGGCCTCGACTACGGGGCGCTCGTCACCTTCGCCGTGATCTGGCAGCGCCCCGAGGACTACGCCCGGGGCAACCGCGCCCGGGCGGAGGCCGTGCCCGACTCGGTGCTGCGCAGGCAGCTCGACGGGCTGGAGTGGCCGGAGGCCGATGAGGCGCACCGGATCGTGCACCTCGACGGCCAGCTTCAGGTGCTGGGCGTCGAGGGCTCGGTCTTGGGGGCGCCACCCTGGGGGCTGCCCCAGCGCGCGGCCTAAACGACCAGCGCGCCGCGCGGATCAGGGCCCGATGCCCCGGAGCAAGACGACGCGGCCGGTGCTGCTGGAGTAGCCATAGGCGCCGCCGAGCAGATCCTCGTAGCCGTCGCCGTCGATGTCGCCGCCGGAGTTCACCGAGGTGCCGAAGTAATCGAAGTTGTTCTTCGAGTACATGACGGCGTCGGAGTCCGTGGTGAGGTCGATGTTGCCGCTCCAGGACGGGTCGCCGTAGAGCAGGTAGATCGCGCCGCCCTGGTTGGCGCCGTAGTCCGAGAGCGAGGCGCCGATGGCGAGGTCGGCGGCGCCGTCCTTGTCCAGGTCCCAGTCGCCCATGTCGCTGCCGGCGTTGTCCGCCGTGCCGCCCAAGAAGGTCACCCCCGCCGAGGCCGTCGTCACCGAGCCCGCCCAGCGCGACGAGGTGCCCAAGAACAGGTACGCCGCGCCGTCGCCGCCGTTGGCCTGGGGCGCGCCGATCATGATGTCTTGGTAGCCGTCGGCGTCGAAGTCGTTCACGCCCTCGACGGCCTGGCCCAAGGCGTCGGTGGCGCCCGCGCCCAAGAACGAGGCGTCGGCGTCGGTGAGGTTGAGCGTGCCGCTGAACTTGGTCTTGTCGCCGAACCACAAGGTCGTGACGCCGCCGTCGGTCACGGAGCCGTCATAGCCGTAGGCGCCGATCACGAAGTCGTCGAGGCCGTCCCCGTCGAGGTCGCCGACGCCCGTGGAGGTGCGCACGGCGCCGACGCGGTCTTTGGTGTTGGCGCCCTTGATGATCGCCGCGGCGCTGGAGAGGCTTGAGCCCGTGGTGGGGCGCTTGCTGGCGCCGTAGTAGAGGTACACCCGGCCGGTGTAGGTGGTGTAGCCCTCGGAGCCGATGAGGTAGTCGTCGCTGCCGTCGCCGTTGATGTCGCCCGCCGGGGCCACGGACGTGCCCGCCTGGGCGCCCGCCGTCTCGCCGAGCAGGGTGATGACGTCTGAGGCGCTGCTGGCGCTGGCGCCGCCGGTGCGCCGGGTGGCGCCGCCGAAGAGGATGTAGACCCCGCCCGCTGAGGAGCCCGCCGTGTCTAAGCCGTAGGCGCCGACGAGCACGTCGTCATAGCCGTCCTTGTCGATGTCGCCCGCGCCGGAGACCGAGTAGCCGAGGTAGTCGCGGGCCGTGCCGCCGTAGACGTAGGGGTTGCTGAGCACGCTGAGCGAGCCCGAGGGCGGCGTGGCCGAGCCGTAGACCAAGGCCGCGTAGCCGCCGACGGTGGTGCCCGAGGTGACCGCGCCGAAGCCGCCGATGACGAAGTCGTCGTAGCCGTCGCCGTCGGTGTCGCCCGCCCAGCCCAAGGTCCAGCCCGCGTTCTCACCGGTCTTGGTGCCCGTCCAGGTGGCGTCCGCCGAGCCGTAGGAGAAGTCCCCGGAGAACTGGCAGGTGTTGCGTTTTCCGTCGCAGTTGTCGTCCACCTCGTTGCGGCAGATCTCCGTCGCGCCGGGGTTCACCGCCGAGTCGGCGTCGTCGCAGTCCGTGGCGTCGGTGGTGTACCCGGCGGACGAGGAGCACGCCTCGATGCTCACCGTGGGGTCGCCGTAGCCGTCCAGATCGGCGTCCGCGTAGTAGCTCACGCCGTCGATGACGTCCTCATCGACGGTCTTGTCGCAGTCGTTGTCCGTGCTGTCGCACAGCTCCGGCGCGCCGGGGTAGATCGTGCTGTCGGTGTCGTCGCAGTCGGTGCTGCTCGCGACGTAGCCCGAGGGCTGGGTGCAGGCGATGTCGGTCTTCGAGGTGCGGCCGTAGGTGTCTTTGTCGGCGTCGCGGTACCAAGTGATGGCGTCCACGGCGCTGTCGTCGTCGGTCAGGCCGTCGCAGTTGTTGTCTTTGCCGTCGCAGAGCTCGTCGCCGCCGGGGGTGACCTCGGCGTCGGTGTCGTCGCAGTCGGCGTCATCGGCGACGTAGCCCGATGGCTGATCGCAGGAGACCGTGCTGACGCTGGCGTCGCCGGAGCCGTCGCCGTCGTCGTCGGCGTACCAGGCGCTCGCGTCGACGGCGGAGGGCTCGTCGACGTCGGTGTCGCAGTCGTTGTCCACACCGTCGCAGCGCTCCAGCTCGCCCGGAGACACGCCGCTGTCGCCGTCATCGCAGTCGCCCGACGCCTCGGCGTAGCCCGTAGGCAGCTCGCAGGCCTCTTGGGTCGAGTCGCTCACGCCGTAGCCGTCGCTGTCGCCGTCGGCGTAGTAGGTGGTGAGCAGGCCCTCGTCGATGGCGGCGTCGCAGTTGTTGTCGATGCCGTCGCAGACCTCGACGTTGCCCGGGAACGCGCCGCTGTCGCCGTCGTCGCAGTCGCCGCTGGCGCTGGCGTACCCCTCGGGCACGTCGCAGGCGTCTTGGGTGACCGCCGTGTCGCCGACGCCGTCGGCGTCGTTGTCGCGGTAGTAGGTGGTGAGCAGGCCCTCGTCGATGGCGGCGTCGCAGTTGTTGTCGACGCCGTCGCAGATCTCGGCGGCGCTGGGGTTCACCGCGCCGTTGGTGTCGTCGCACTCTTGGCAGGCCGCGAAGCCGTCCGAGTCGTTGTCGTCGTAGCCCGTGGAGCCGTCGCAGTTGTAGTCGTTGGGATCCGCGCAGTCGGTCTCGGCGGCGCCGGGGTAGAACGCCGTGGAGCCGTCGTCGCAGTCGCCGCCGAGGCTGACCATGCCCGAGGGCGCGTCACAGGCCAGGACCGCGCTGGCGTCGGCGCCGAAGCCGTCGCTGTCGGCGTCGGTGTACCAGGTCGTCATGTCCGTCGCCTCCTCGTCTACGCTGCCGTCGCAGTCGTTGTCGAGGTCGTCGCAGGTCTCTTCAGCGCCGGGGAACACGCGCGGGTTGCTGTCGTCGCAGTCGGTGTCAGCGAAGGCGCCGTCGCCGTCGCTGTCAACGGGCTCTCCGGTGTCGTCGGGGCTGTCGACGGTCGAGTCGACCTGCGAGTCATCCGTCGGGATGTCGTCGTCTTTACACGCGGCGAGGGCGAAGAGGAGGAGGAAGGATCGGGTCATGGAATGTGCTCCCGGGATCAGAGGCCCGCGCCACGGAAGATGAAGGCGCGGCCAGTGGCGTTCTTGTTGGCGTAAGCCCCCGCCGCGAGGTCGGGGAAGCCGTCCTGGTCCAGATCACCGCCGATCGCGACGGAGACCCCGAAGCTGTCGTACGCGGTGGTGTCGGTAAAGATCGCGCCCGCGGCGTCATCGAGGGTCAGCGTGCCGCTCAGCCCAGCCTCTCCGAAGACAAGATACACCGCACCCGCCGGATCGCCGCTGCGACCGTCGAGCGGAGCGCCGACGGCGAGGTCTGTGAGGCCGTCGCCGTCCATGTCTGCGGCGGAGAGCGCGAGCCCGGCGAAGTCACCCTCGGCGTTGCCCGAGAGCGTCGTGTCGGCCTCCGTCGTGGTGCGCGCGCCGCTCAACGCCGCGCCACCCCACCACAAAGTCACCGCGCCCGCGCTGTCCAAGGCGCCGGGGGCGCCCGCGGCGAGGTCGCCGTAGCCGTCGCCGTTCATGTCGATGAGGCCCTCGACGGCGCCGCCGACCCCCTCGTCGTCGAGCACCCCTTGGATGAGCAGGGGCGCGGCGGTGAACGAGACCGCGCCGCTGAGGCGGTCGCCGCCGAGCCATAGCGCCGCGCCGCCGGAGTCGGTGAGGCCGTTGACGTCGTCATCGAGGCCGCCCGCGCCCAAGAGCAGGTCAGCCACGCCGTCCCCGTCGAGATCGGCCCGGGCGCTCAAGGCGTTGGACACGCCGACGCCGTCCTTGGAGGCGAGCCCGGTGACGCTCGCTTGGGCCGAGGCGCTCAGCGCCGCGTCGCCGCTCGGCCGCGCGCCGCCGTAGACGATGAAGACCTCTCCGGCCCCGCCGCCCGCGCCGACGAGCAGCTCGGTGAAGCCGTCGCCGTCCAGATCACCGCCACCGGCGACGCCGAGGCCCACCTGGTCTCCGGCGGCGTCGCCGTTGAGCGCGATGACCCCCGAGGCCGTGGTGATGTCGGTCTTGCCGCTCCAGGCCGTCGCCGAGCCCCACAGCAGGTACGCCGCGCCGCTGGAGGAGCCCGCGGGGTCGGCGGAGTAGGCCCCCGCGACGGCGTCGTTGAGGCCATCGCCGTCGTGGTCGCCGATCCCGGCGACGGCGAAGCCCAAGCGGTCGCTCGTCGCGCCGCCGTAGACCTGGGAGAAGTCGGCGATCTTGGCGCTCACGGCGCTCGACGTGTCGAGCCCGGTGACCAGGGCCACGACCCCGGCGCTCTTGTCGCCGTCGGCCCCGGCGACCCCGTAGCCGCCAAGCAGCAGCTCATCGGCGCCGTCGCCGTTGAGGTCACCCGCCCAGTCGAGATCCCAGCCCACGGAGTCGCCTTGGGCCCCGCCGGTCACGGTGACGTCGGCGGACCCGACGTTGACCTCTCCGCTGAGGCGGCAGCCGTTGGAGGAGCCGTCGCAGTTGTCGTCTACGCCGTTGGAGCAGACCTCGGTGGCGTCGGGGTTCACCGCCGCCGCCGCGTCGTCGCAGTCACCGCCGACCTCTACGAAGCCCTCGCCGAGCGCGCAGGTCAGCACGGCCTCGCCGCTCCCGAAGCCGTCGCCGTCGCCATCTGCGTAGGCGCCGAGGCCGTCGATGGGATCCTCGTCGATGGCCTCGTCGCAGTCGTTGTCGAAGCCGTCGCAGCGCTCATCCGCGCCGGGGTAGATCGCCGCGTTGTCGTCGTCGCAATCGACGTCCGCCGCCGCGCCGTCGCCGTCCGCGTCCTCGACGGGGGCGCTGTCATCGGCGCCGCTGTCGTCGTCCCCTCCCCCGCTGTCCTCGCCGCTGACGCTGTCTTCGCCGGTTGGGTCGGAGTCATCGGCGGGCGCCGCGTCGTCCTTACACGCCATCGTGAGGAGCGGGAGCAGGAGCCAGAGAGGGAGTCGCGGCATGAGACCTCGTGCGCAGAGCGGTCCACCCTCAAGATATACCGGGCTTGGGCTCAACGCGCGGGGGTCTGACGGATGCGGGATCCTTGCTGGATTATTGAGAGATCGCCCTCGCGGCCCGGGCGACGCTGGGATCGGGGTCGGCCACGAGGCGCGGGGCGGCGGCGCGGGCGGCGGCGGCGTCCACCCGCTCCAGGGCGCGCAGCGCGGTGAGGCGAACGTCCGCGGAGGGGTCGCTCAAGGCGCTGGTGAGCGCGGGGCTCGCCGCGCTGAGCCGCAGCCAGCCCAAGGAGCGGGCCGCCGCGCCGCGAACTTCAGCGTCCGCGTCGGCGCGCAACGCCACGATGAGCGCATCGCCGAGGGTGGCGCCTTGGGGGTGGGCGCCCACGGCGGCGGCGGCCTCGGCACGAACCCGCGCCGAGGGGTCGGCGAGGCCCTGGGTGAGCAGGCCCAAGGTCGCGGCGGCGTCGGGGTGTTTGCGGGCGCCGACGAGGAGCGCCGCGCGGACCTCAGCGTCGGTCTCCTGGGCGTAGAGGCCGAGCAAGGTGTCGCCCAAGAGCGCCTCATCAGCGCTCACGGCCCGGGCGAGGGACACCCGCAGGGCCGCCGACTCGCCGCCGTGCACGAGGCGGTCCACCATCAGCGGCAGCGCCATCTCTTCGCTGAGCAGCGGGGAGCTGAGCGCCGGGGTGCCCGCCCGGGTGGTCACCGGTGGGAGCGTGGCGATGCGACCGGCGAGCTCGGGATCGGCCCGATACGCCAGGGTGACCTCGGCCTGGTGGCGCACCCGCCAGTCGGGGTGCTCGGCGAGGGACTCCAGCGCGCCGAGGGTCAGCGTGTCGTTCACGACCAGCTCGTCCCGGGCCAGCTCGTAGCGGGTCTCGGTCTCGAAGGTGGTGAGGAGCGGGCCGGGGTCTTGGGCGAAGGCGGCTGGGGCGGCGGCGACGGCGAGGGCCAAGCCCAGAAGGCGCGCGGCGAGAGGGGTGCGGCGTTGGGTCATGGGCTCAGTCCTGCAGGAGATGGGCGCCGACCGTCCACCAGTCGGCGAGGGGGGCGCGGGTGACGTTGGTGCCGCAGTGAACCTCACCGAGGCCCATGTGGTAGACGAACCAGTCGTCCAAGAACACGGCCTCGACGCTCGGGGGCATCAAGTCGCGCACGGCGGCGATCATCGGATCGGCGCTCTGATCGACGCCTTCGCCCCGGATGAAAGGATCGGCCATGTACAGCGTCACGCCTCCACCCTCGGGGTTCCAGACCGTGAGGTTGGTCATCCCCGGGAGCAAGGCCACGGCGCCGTAGCTGCGGCCCCAAGGCTCGTAGAACAGGCCGGGGATGCGGATGACGTCGGCCTCGCTGAGCCCAAGCTCCGTCAAGAACACCTCCAGGTTGGGCTCGACGTGGTCCGCCGCGATGTCCTCGTTCAGCTCGCGCAGGCCGGGCTCGTTGAGGATGTCGCCGACGGTGTCCATGTCGTGACCCTCGTACCGCGACTCCCGGCCGCTCCAGCGGGTGAGCTCGGTGTTCGGGTCCAGAGACTCCAGCACGTCCCAGGCGACGTTGGCGTCCGAGACGATGACCCAGAAGCCGTGGGGCGCCGCAGGATCGGGGATGGTCGAGAGGAACTCATCGACGTGGCCGACGATGAGCCAAGACGTGTCGAGGGAGAACGGCCGCTGCACCTGCTGGGCGTCGAGCATGTCGCGCAGCGCCTCGACCGGACCGCCCGTGGGCCCGATGCCGTAGTAGACGCGGCCGAAGGGGTACTCCACCCCGTCCACGGTGACCGGCGGGGAGCACTCCAGGTTGCCGAAGCTGTCTTGGCTCGACGCCCGGCTGCCCGCGCCCCAGGTGGCCCGGCCAAAGTCGGCGTCCTCCATGAAGTCCTCGGGCACGTCATCCAGGCCGCGACCGCCGCCGCTGCGGATGCTGTCGATGACGAAGTCCATGAAGGACTCCGGCGCGTTCATCGTGGCGAACTCCAGCTCGTCCTGCACCCAGACGTCGTAGCCGTAGGAGCCGCCGGGGATCGGCGTGAAGTCGTCGCCGAGCTGCTCGGAGAGCGCGGAGACCATGCTCGTGTTCTCGTAAGAGTCGCCAAAACCGCCGTTGGAGACCGACATCGCCCAGAGGTGGGTCGCGGGCTGCAGGTGGTGGTTGATCAGGAGCGGCGCGGCGCGGAGCGGGATCACCAGGGGCTCGCCCTCCACACCCTCCTCGTCGACATCGACGATGGTGAGGGTGGCCTCTCCCAGCAGATCGCGGAGCTGAACGCCCAGGCTGACCTCCCGGGCGCCGGCGATGAGCTCGACGGAGACCTCGCCCGGGGCCTCGGCGTCCAAGAGCACCTCGCCGTTGCGCCACAGCCGCGCGCCGCCCGCCTCGGACGCGAAGGTGAGGCGAAGCGGCTTATCCTTGACCGAGAGCAGGAGGATCGCCTGGTCGTTGCCGACGGCCGCGCGCTGCTCCCAGTCGATCACGCCGTCACGATCGTCATCATCCATGTCGGCGGTCAGGGGCACGCCCGGCGCGGCGACGGTGTCACCGCCCGCGAAGGCCCCAAGCGGCGTCAAAACGGAGAAGCTGGGCGGCGGCGCTTTGTCGCACGCGGCGAAGGCGAGCAGCAAGAGGGGGGCGCACGCGCCGAGGTGAGAGGCTCTTGGCTGGGGCAATGTGGCTCCCGAGGTCAGGTTCTGTCGGTCAAGACCAGAATAGACCGCTTTCGGAACCGCTGTGTAAAGGCCAAAAACTCCACACACCGATTTGATGCGCGGCTCATCGGCGCGGCCCCCCTCGCGCGCCGCGGGATCCATGCGTTAGAGTGCTTGCTTCGGAGGCTGCCCCCGCAATGATGCTGACCATTCTGGGTCTCGCGCTCGTGAGCGAACCCGCCCAAGCCAAAGAGCTTAAGGTCCCTGGCTTGGAGATCACGGTGACGGTGCCTGACCCCGAGGAGGGGCAGCCAAACCCCTGGGGCTGGACGCTCGGCGACCCCACCACCGACATCCGCCTGGCGATGCGGAAGGCCGAGGCCTACACCGACCTCACCTTCATGGGCGTCAACTGGCAGTGGGACTCCGCCCAGCCCCTTGAGAACCCGGCGGCGATGGCGCTTGACCTCGACGACCAGAACCTCAAGTTCAGCCCTGGCGTCCAGATGAGCGTCGAGCACCCCACCCTCGGCAAGACCGTGCGGCAGCGGGTGGACGTGCTCGACACCTGGATGGAGCGCCCGCTCTACATGGAGCTGGTCGTCTTCTCCTTGGGCGGCTCGGCGGCGGTGGTCACGTCCACGAGCTCCGAGAGCCACGAGCGCGCCGTTGAGGTGCTCGACGAGGTGCTGGCCATGGTCGCCGTGAAGGCGCCGCCCCTGCCGGCCTCAGAGCTGCGCTACGGCCAGGTCACCGCCGACGCGGGGTACACCATCACCCTGCCCGACGGCTGGCGCGCGCTGACGATGGAGGAGACGCGCAAGATCGACTCCACCCGCATCTCCGGTGAGGGCGACTTCGCCGGGCGCATGACGAACCTGTTCATCATCGACGCCACGCACCTCTCCCGGAACGTCTTCCAGTGCAAAGCCGAGGCGGTCGGCACCTTGGAGATCCTCGATCCCAAGAAGTCCCCCGTCGCCTTAGAGAACTTCAAGACCTACGCCCGGGTGGCCCTGCGCGGCGGCCGGTACAAGATCATCTCGGGCACTGAAGAGGCCCAGATCGACATCGCCAACCTCGATCCGGTCAACCCGAAAGAAGAGGGCGAGGTCCAGCTCGTGAACCTCGGCACCCACGAGGCCTACTTCTGGCCGGTGAAGGGTGAGCAGTACGGCGAGCCCGCCGAGGGCGGGATCTTCTACACCGCCTATGGCGACGTGGGCCTCACCTGCATCGGCAGCTTCACGGCCAAAGAGGCGGGCGCCATGTCCCGCTTTGAGGAGGCCGTGCGCAGCGTGAAGATCCTCGACGGCGAAAAACACCCGACGCCGCTGTCGATGCGCGCCAAGTACATCCGCTGGTGGCCGTACTCGCCCTACAACAACCCCTGGTTGCAGCTCTATTGGGTGCCGATCCCCATCATGCTGCTCGCGGTGTGGCTGATCACGAAGGACGAGTAGGCCCGGTCGACGGCGCGTGACCGGCACGATACCTCCGGGCCGTGCCTCTCCTCACCGTCGTGCTCACCTCAGCGCTGTTCGCGGGACTCGTCGCTGTAGGCGCCACGGTCGCGGTGGAGCGCCTCGGCGGGCGGGTCGGCGGTGTGCTCGCCACGTCCCCGTCCACGATCATCGTCGCCGCCGCCGGGGTCTTCGTCGCGGCGCCGACCGAGGCGGCGTTTCAGGCGGCGATGTCGGCGACCCCGGCGGGGATGCTGCTGAACGCGCTGTTCTTGTGGCTGTGGCGGCTCTTGCCTCCGCACCTGCCCGCCTGGGGCCTGGGCGCGCGGCTGGCGCTGATGACCACCCTCTCCTTGAGCACCTGGCTCGTCTTGGCCTTCGGCGTGTTGACCACCCTCGGGCCCATCCGGGCCGCGGGCGACACCGCCACCCTGCTCAAGATCGGCCTCGGGCTCACCGTGGCGGCGATCTTCTTGGGGCTGATGACGAGCCGAGGCGCCGCGACCACCCCCAGCAAGCCGCGGCCCGTGCCCTTCGGCGTGCTCATGGCCCGGGGCCTCTTCGCCGCGATGGCCGTCTCCGTGGCGGTGCTCTGGAGCCGCTTCGGCGGCCCCCTCGCCGCGGGCATGGCCTCGGTGTTCCCGGTGATCTTCCTCACGACGATGGTGAGCCTGTGGCTCAGCCAAGGCGAGGCCGTGCAGAGCGGCGCCGTGGGGCCGATGATGCTCGGCTCCACCTCCGTCTCGGCCTTCACCTTGCTCGCGGCCTTCGCCCTGCCCGCCTTCGGTGTCGTCGGGGGCAGCGTGGTGAGCTGGCTCGGCGCGGTGTGCCTGGTGTCTCTGCCCGCCGCCGCGTGGGTGCGGCGGGGGCGGTGAAGGCTTAGGCCGGAGCCGCCGCGCCGGTGACCTTCTGCAGCTCGGCGTAGAGGCGCTCGCCCTCCGGCGGCATCGTCATGCGGATGTAGGCGATGAGGCCCGCGACCCGCTCGACCGTCTCGCCCTCGGGCAATGGTTTGCCTTGGGCGAGGTGGTGCAGGGCGGCGCGCACCCGGCGGCGCAGCTCACGCGGCGGGCGTGGGCCTTGGTCGCCGTTGATGATCAGGCCGGTGACCGCCTGACGACCGCCGGAGCGGGCGACGCGGGTCTTGTCGGGGTGGACGATGAAGCCCTCGTCCTTCACGACCTCGTGCACCACGCCGAGCAGCTTGGAGAGCCGCGCCGCCGGGGCCTGGGAGGGCGCAGGCGTGGTCTCGGCAGCGGCGGCGGCCTTCTTGCCTTTGGCGGGCTTCGCGGCCGGGGCGGCCTCAACGATCGGCGCGTCCGCCGGGCGAACCCGGGAGAACGTGAGGTCATCGGCGTAGCGGGTGTAGCGCCAGCCGAGCTTCGCCGCCGCGCCCGCGAGGCGCCGGTCGAGGCGCATACACACGGCGTTGGTGATGGCCGGGCTCGTCGGCGCGCCCTGGGGCAGACAGCGCGGCCCCAAGGCCACGAACAGGCGCTTGCCGTCTTGCTCGACGATCTCGCGGGGGGACTCGGTGCACAAGAGCGCGAGCAAGGTCGCGACCTGCTCCCGGTAGCCCGCCCGGCGGAAGAGGCCCTTCACCCGGGGCAAAGTGAGTGTCGGGAAGAAGTCCTTGAGGTCGAGCTTGAGCACGACCAAGGCGCCGTTGTGGGCGGCGGCGTTCGTGGCGATGGAGCGCCCGGCCAAGAAGCCGTGCGCCGCGCCGTGAACGGGCAGCTTCTCGACGATCTCCCGGAGGATCCAGCGCTGGGCCTTCTTGAGCTTGGGCATCGGCGCCCAGATCGCGCGCTCGCCGCCGGAGCGTTTGGGGATCGTGAACCGGCGGTAATGCACACCCGTGGCGAGATCGCGGTGCCAGGAGAGCCAACGCAGCTCGATGATGCTCAGGCCGAGGGCCTCGGCGAGCTTCTTGGGGCTGTCGATGGGCGGCAGACCGTTCTCGGCCTGGCGCTCTTCAGGCTGGGGCACGTCGAAGCGGTCGAGGTCGTCGGCGTCGTTCCAGTAGACGCCTTCGCCCAAGTGAACGATGTGGTTGGCCTTGTGGGCCTTCCACGCCGCCGCCCGCAGCGACCGGGCCTCGGCGGCCTCGCGCTTGAGCTCTTGTTTGTACTTCTCCAGCTCCTTCGGGCTCATCCCGTCGGTGGGGCGGCGCTTCACG
>JBEAVX010000234.1:0-2532 GCA_041160755.1 Pseudomonadota bacterium | reverse complement strand
CACCCTCTTCGTCATCGACCCCATCGACAGCTTCAACCTCCAGGGCGACTCGTCGTGGATGCTCATGGTGGAGACGGCCCGGCGGGGCTGGCCCCAGGCCTGGTGCCTCGTCACCGACCTGCGCGTTCGGGACGGCCGCGCCGTCACCCAGGCCCGCACCTTAGAGGTGGACGTCGAGGCCTGGTCCTACCGCTACGACGCCGAACAAGAGGAGCCCCTCGACGCCTTCGACGTGGTCTGGATGCGCAAAGACCCGCCGTTCAACATGGACTACATCTTCGCGACCTACATCCTCGACCTCGCGCTCAAGACGACCTTGATCCTGAACGATCCCCGGTCGATCAAGGCCTCCAACGAGAAGATGGTCGCGCTCCAGTGGCCCGAGTTCTGCCCGCCGACGCTGGTGACCAACCGCATCGCCGAGATCGTCACCTTCGCTGAAGCCCATGAGCGCATCGTGCTCAAGCCCTGGGACGGCAACGGCGGCCGTGGCGTGCTCGTCACCGACCGCAACGACCGCAACCTGCGCAGCATGGCCGAGCTGCTCACCTCTGATGGCCGCGCCTACTGCATCGTGCAGCGCTACCTGCCTGAAGTGCGCAAAGGCGACAAACGCATCATCCTCGTGGACGGCGAGCCCATGGGCTGGTTCCACCGGGTGCCCGCTGAGGGTGACCACCGGGGCAACATGCACGTCGGCGCCACGGTCCACGCCTGCGAGCTCACCGCCCGGGATCAAGAGATCTGCGCCGCCATCGGCCCCCGCCTCAAGGCCGAGGGCCTCGTGTTCGTCGGCATCGACGTGATCGGCGAGTACATGACCGAGATCAACGTCACCAGCCCCACGGGCCTGCACGAGGTGCGGCGGCTGCAAGGCCGGCACCTGGAGCGCGACATCGTGACCGCGTCGTTGGAGCGTCGGCGGCGGATGTTGGGGGGCTGATGATCGGCGTCGCCCTGCCCCTGCTGCTCGGGCTCTCCGCCGCCGCCTTCGCCCAAGACGACGAGGCGGCGATCGAGACGGTCACGGGCGGCGTCGCCGTGCCCAAAGCGACGCTCCCTGCGGGGCTGCCAGGCTCTCAAGCACCCGACACAGTCAACCACGCCGCGCGCCTCGACGCCTTGGCGGGCCCGCTGGACGTGGACGCCGCGCTCTTGCACGAGAGCTGGCGTGGGGTGGAGCTGCTCTACCTGCGCCGCTACAAGGACGGCAAGCGCCACTTCGACGCCATGACGACCCGCTGGCCCCTCAGCGGCGTCGGCCCCGCCGGGAACGCCCTGCTCTACCAGGGCATGATGATGGAGAACTTCGACTTTAAGTGGGAGGTCCAGTACAACACCCACTCCGCGATGGCGGTGCAGACCCTCCAGGCCGCGCTCAAGTCCCCGGGGGCCGAGCCCTGGGAGCGGTTTCTGTTGGGCATGATGATGGGTGTCGAGTCCATCCACAAGATGCGCAAGACCGACTACTTCCCCGCGCTCAGCCGGGGTTTAGAGGCCATGGAGCACCTCAGCGTCGCCCAGCGCCTCGCGCCCAGCTTCGTCGACGCCCACCTGGGGGACGGGCTGTATCTGTACTGGCGCTCCGTGGTGACGCTGTCCCACAAGGCCCTGCCGAGCTTCGGCGACGCGCGCCCTGAAGGCATCCAAAAAATACAGACCGTCGAGCGCGAGGGCGTGTTCTTGAGCCCCGGCGCCACCTTGGCCTTGGCCTTCACCTGGATCGAGGAGCGCGACACCGCCCGGGCCCTGGAGGCCTGCCAAAAAAACCACCGCCGCTACCCCGACAACGTGATCAACAACCTCGTCGCGTCTCGGGTTCACCTGAGCCGCCGGGAGCTGACCCAGAGCCTCTTGATGCTCGACGAGGTGCTGGAGGACGCGCCGGACAACGAGCGGGCCCACTACTATTACGCCACGGTCTACCTGCGGATGGGCCGCCTCGACGACGCCGAGCGGGCGCTCGACAAATACCTGGCCTTCAACCTGGAGCCCGACCAGCGGGCCCAGGCGCTCTACCGCAAAGGGGACGTCGCCCTGCGGCGGGAGAACCTCGCCGGGGCGCGGGGTCATTACGAACAGTCGGCTTCCTTGGGCTACAAGCCGGCGGCGGAGAAGCTCAGCCGCCTCGCGAGCTTAGAGCAAGGGGCGGCGACCCGCTGATCGCCGCCGCCGCCGCGCCGGGCGCTACCAGTTGCCGATGCCGCCGAGGTCCACGACGTGCTGGAAGCCGTGCTGCCTGAGCAGGGCCGCCGCCGCCGCGCTGCGACCGCCGGAGCGGCAGTAGACGACGTAGCTCTGCTCGGGGTCCAGCTCGCCGAGGCGCTGGGCGAGCTCTTGCACGGCGATGTTCTTGGAGCCGGGGATGGTGCCGGCCTCGTGCTCCATCGGCGTGCGCACGTCGAGGAGGATGGCGCCGTGGCTCACGGCCTCACGGGCCTGGGCGCCGTTGACGAGGCCGTTGTGGCCGCCGCCGAAGAGGTTCGAGAAGAAGGACATGGTGGACCTCCGAGGCGCCCATCGGCGCCGGGT
>JBEAVX010000229.1:0-2951 GCA_041160755.1 Pseudomonadota bacterium | reverse complement strand
TGCCCATGGCGTGCTCCTGGGGGGATGCTTGACGGGCCCAGTGTACACACGGCGTTCGGGGCTGGCGAGTGAGGACGCCCAAGGCGGCGCCAAATCCGCTACCCTCTGCGGGTGAGGGCGCCTCGATGATCCTGATTGTGCTTCTGCTCTCGTCACTGTTCGCGACCCTGCCCCTGGTCTCGACGCTCGGGTTCATCTGGTGGATGGACCGCTACGACCGTGAGCCGCTGTGGCTCGTGGCCGTGAGCCTGCTCTGGGGCGCCACCGGCGGCGTGTTCTTCGGCGTCTTGGGATCCATGGCCCTGAACATGCCCTTGGAGCTCACCCTAGACGCGGCCACGGCGGGGGCGCTCTCCGTGGCCCTCGTCGCGCCCTTGGCCGAGGAGCCCGCCAAGGCGTTGATCCTCTTGGCCATCGCCCGATCCCGGCACTTCGACAACATCACCGACGGCTTCGTCTACGGCGCGGCGGCGGGCCTGGGCTTCGGGGTGAGCGAGAACCTCCTCTACTTCATGAACGTGGCCAACCAGAGCGGGCTCAGCGCCTGGGCGGCGAACATCATCCTGCGCACCTTGTACTCGGCGATGATGCACGCTGGGGCCACGTCCTTGGTCGGCGCGGCCTTGGGCTTCGCGAAGCTGCGCGGCTGGTGGGCGACGTTCTTGGTGGTGCCCTTGGGCCTCGCCTTGGCCATGGGCATGCACGCCTTGTGGAACGGCCTCATCGTGGCGTCCGGGGCCTTCGGCGCGCCCGCGCTCACCGTCCTGAACCTGCTGCTGTTCCCCATGGAGCTGGCCTTGGTGCTCGCCGTGTTCCAAGGAAGCCTCTGGACCGAGCGCCGGATGATCCGCCGCGAGCTGGCGGAGGAGGCCAAGCTGGGCACGATCCCCGCCGAGCACGTCGATCGCCTGGGCTCGGCCCTGCGCCGCGACCGCAAGGGCTGGCTGCGCCGGGGGATCGACCACGGCGCCTATGTGCGCGCCGCGACGACCCTCGCGTTCCGCCGGGTGCAGGCCGAGCGCACGGGCAAGGCTGAGGTGACGCAGGAGGTGGAGCGACTCCGCGCCGAGCTGCGTCGCCTACAGAGCGTCCCCTGAATACGTTGGCCGCCTCAGGTGATGTCCTTCTGACTCGGAGACGCCAATGAACCGCTTCATCCTCTCGCTCGTCGCGCTCAGCACCTTCACCGCCTGCACGGGCTTCTCAGGCCAAGAGGCCCACATGGTCTTCGACGCCGCCAACGCCGTGGGCTTCTCCGCCTACCGCACCTTGGCCGCCGAGTCCGAGGAGGCCGGGGCCCGCGACAGCGGCACCTTCACCTTCACCGGCGGCGAGAACAGCTTCACCTTTGAGGGCGAGGTCGTCGGCGACTCGGACTGGACGGGCACCGTCGGCGTCAACGGCGAGATGAGCTGGGCCGAGGCCGAGTGGCACTTCACCTACGGCCTCGGCTACGAGCAGGTGAGCGCTGAAGACATGCTCATCGACGGCGACATGAGCTGGTCGCTCGACGTCGAGGGCACGGGCCCCATGGAGGGCGTCATCGTCTACAGCGTGCTCGGCGAGATCACCGCCCAAGGCGCGGCGACGGGCACCGGCCCCGTGGACTACACCGTCACCGTCGAGGCCGGGTCGAACACCCTGTCGTTTGACGCTGAAGGAGAGGTCGATGGCACCACCATCGACTCCTCCTGGACCCTCACCGTCGTCGGGTTCTGAGCCGCTTAGGCCTCAGCCTCGCCCTCGTCGCCGACCTCGCCGCGCGCGGCCTGCTCTTCAGCGATCTGCGCGCGGACCTCGTCCATGTCGATGGCCAAGGCGCGCCCGATCAGGTCCTCCAACGCCGCCGGGGGCAAGGCGCCGGGCTGGTTGTAGAGCAGCACCTTCTGGCGGAAGAGCATCAGCGTGGGGATCGACGAGATCTGGAAGTAGCCCGCGAGCTCGGGCTGGTCTTCGGTGTCGACCTTGCCGAAGACGACCCCCGCGTGACGCTCGCTCGCGGCCTCAAAGACCGGGGCGAAGTTGCGGCACGGGCCACACCATGACGCCCAGAAGTCAACGAGCATCACGTCGTTCTCGTTGAGGGCCTGCCCGAAGTTCTCCTTGGTCAGCGTGATGGTCGCCATCCTGTCTCCCGTGGAGCGCGCTTCGCCAGAGGGCCCCGCGCGGTCAGATTGACCGGGGGCGGGTAGCGCGCTCACGCCGCTAAGGTATTCGCCCGCGTGGACATGACCAGGGCCCAGCCCCGCCGCCGGGCGACGTATGATGACGGGCCGCCATGACGCCGCCATGAAGTCGCAGCCCCCCCGCGTGCTCCCTCAGACGCCCCTCGACCTGGGCCAGAGCGCCCCTGCGTTCTCCATCGCCGGGGAGCCGCCGCCCGAGCGCGCGTCGGCCCAGACCTTGTTTGACGCCCCCTTAGAGGGCCGGTACACCCTCGGGAACCCGCTGGGTTTGGGCGGCATGGGCCAGGTGTGGGTGGCTGAAGACGGCGTGCTGCGGCGCCAGGTGGCGCTCAAGGAGCTGAGCCCGGCGCTTCGTGACGCGGCCTCCGCCGAGGCGAGCCTCGCCTGGGAGGCCTGGATCACCGCCCAGCTCGATCACCCGGGCATCGTCTCGGTGCACGACGCCGGGCGCAGGCGCGACGGGGCGGCGTTCTACACGATGCGCCTCATCCGGGGGCGCACCTTGGCCGCGGCCATCGCCGCCAAGGAGCCCCTGCCCCGCCTCGTGCGGCACTTCATCGACGCCTGCGACGCCATGGCCTACGCCCACAGCGCCGGGGTGATCCACCGCGATCTCAAGCCCTCAAACATCATGGTCGGCGAGTTCGGCGAGACCCAGGTGGTGGACTGGGGCCTCGCGCTGCCGACGGGGCCCGGCGCCGGGGCGTCGGTGCCGGGGGTCGCGCCGCCGCCGAGCCGGGGGGTCTTGGGCACCCCGGCCTACAT
>JBEAVX010000189.1:0-7142 GCA_041160755.1 Pseudomonadota bacterium | reverse complement strand
TCCCACGACTCCGGCAAGGTCAGCTCGGGCGGGGAAGGGCTCGGCCAGCGCTCGACGAGCTCGGTCACCCGCTTGGACCGCTCCCGCAGGCCGCGCAGCATGGTGTCCCAGACGGACGTGCCCCGGGTGATGCTGCGGTTGTCGAAGGGCGTCGCCGCCCAGGCCTCCAGCTCGGCCTGGCCCAGCCCCAAGAGGCGCAGATCCGTCGGCGGCGGCGAGTGCGCCCGGGCGGCGGCGACCACACGCTCACACTCGGCGTTCGCCGCGCTCAACACCGCGATGGCCGGGGCGACCTTCACGCCGAGGGGCTTCAGGATCAGGGCCTCCAGCTCAAAGGCACGATCCATTCGGCTGAGCTGCTCCCGAACGGCGACCAAGGGGCGCTCGCCGGGCTGGCGCAAGACGGCCTGGAGCACCTCCCCGGTGGGGTTCGCCATGAACCGGGCGATGTCGTCGCCGTCGGCGGCGGCGGGCTCGCCCAAGGCCGCGACCCGCCACCAGTCCAAGGTGGCGGCGAGCTCGACGTTCTGCTCACGGATGAGGCGCACGACGTTGCGGAGCAGCGGCACCACACGCTGGCGGTCACCGTGGCCGTCGGGGCCCAACCAGACGAGGCGGTGGGCGCGCCCGAAGTGAAGGTCCGCGACCTCTAAGGCGCCGCTCGCTGAAGAGAGGCGCTCGCCGTAGATCTTCTCGGGGATGTCAGCCATCGTCGGAGGCTCCTGACGGGGTTCAGCGTGGCCAGCCGCCTCCACCCGAGCGTGTGACCCCAACGAGCTTAATCGAAGGCCGCCCTCGTCGCCGCTCTGGGCCTCCTCGTCGTGCGGCCCTCCGCCGAGCGGCGGTGTGGGGAGACGTGCTACACAGCCTCTGCGACCCGCCGCCGCCGAGGGGCCGCGCTTCTGGCCGAGGAGGCCCCCCGTGACCCCGCTCCCCGACGATCCCGCCGCCCTGATCCAGCACGCCCAGGCCGCCTTGGCCCCGGCGGGCTGCCTTGAGCTCACCGCCGACGTCCGCCAGCGCGCGGGGATCCCCGCCGCCCAGACCGACCGCGCCTGGACCTTCTCCGGGCGCCTCGAAGGCGGCGCCTGGACGGTGATGGAGTGGACGCCGGTGGTGGACCCCGAGGGTGGGGTGACGCTCAGCTTCGGCGTCGGGCGCTGGGACCTCCCGTTCATCCCGCCGCTGTTCGGCACCTTGCCCAGCGGTGACGCGGGCGGGCTGTTTGACGACGCCCAAGACCTGTTCACCGGCTTCACGGGCATGGTCGAGGGGGAGGTCTCGACGATCTACGCCGAGGCTGAGGGCGACACCCTCGTGCTGACCCGGCTGTTTGATCAAGGGATCTTCCGCACGAACCGGGGTCAGGTCGTCTTTGATCGGGAGACCTTACGCCCCAAGCGCCTCTCCTTGGTCGTCGAGCGCCCGGTCGACACGGACTCCGTCGGCAAGCTCACGGATCTCGACGTCGAGGTGCTCCTCGGCCCCGGCGGGCACCCCGTCTCCGAGCGGTTCTATGGCCAAGGGCGCGCCGGGCCTCTGCGCCTGCGCGTCACCCGCGACCTTCAGTACACGTCGATTCGGCCCTGCCCGGTCGCCCCGTGAGCGGCCCGCTGCGGGGCTTGTTCGTGGCGCTGTTCACCGTCGCCGTGGCCCTGCTCGTGTTCGCGATCCTGTGGCGAAGCCCGTCGATGGCCCTGCCCGCGGCCTTGGGCGCGGTCGCCACCTTCCCCAAGGGGGCGCTGCGGCCCTATCGTGCGGTGTGCTGGGCGGTGAGCTTCGCCTTGGTGCCCTTTGTGCTCAAGCCTTGCCTCGCCGAGCAGCGCGCCCGGCGGGAGGCGCTGTTTGAGGCCTACACCTCAAAGGGCCTGCCCGCCCTAGATCTGGAGGATCGCCTCGCCATCGCCGCCTTGGGCCTCGTGATGGGCGTCGTCGCGCTGCCGGTCTTCCCCGAGGTCGCCCAAGAGCACCTGCTCCTGCACCTCCCGGGTGAAGACCGGGCCCGGGAGAGCGACTTCGCCCTTCGCTCCGAGCGCATCTCCGCGCCGCTGAACACGTTCATTGAGCGCCTGCCCGAGCCGGTCCCTGGCGGAAAGCCGCTTCAGTTCGGCCCGCGTAAGGTCGTCTTCACCTACGGCCAGGACGACCCCCGCGTGGCCCTCGCGCTCAACCCTTGCCTGCTGAGCGACGTCGCCACGCCCGTCGAGGGCGGCTGGCGCATCGACGCGGAGGCCGCCGTCGAGGTGGAGTACCCGCCGCGCTTCCCCTTGCAGATGTTCTCGTACCGGGGCGAGCCGTTCATCGTCGAGGAGGGCCTGTTCTACGCGCTCCAAGAGGCCGGCTGGTACCACCCCTACACGATGACCTGGCGCTGGACGCAGCAGGTCTCCCGCTGAGGCGGCCTACTCTGGCGTCTCGGGCGCCACGAGCCAGGTGGGCAGGCCCGGGGCGTCGAAGCCGTCGCCGTCCAAGTCCACCCAGATCGGGTTCGTGAGCGCGTAGGGGTAGGTGGGGCCGCTTCGGGGCATCGGCGGCAGGGTGCTGAGCAGGCCGCCCACGGCGGGCACGGTGGAGAGCGCCTCAAACACGACGTCTTGGAGCTGCACCGGCGGGTAGTCCGTCGGGGTGAACAGCGGGTACAGATCGGACTCGCCCATGGCGATGACGACGTACCAGGCGTCTTGGTCGGGGGTGTCGGTGAAGGTGGTGTTGAGGTTCACGATGTCGGCGTTGGGCGTCTCGATCGCCCACTCTTGAATCAAGGTGCCGTTTCGGTACAGCTCCACCCGGCTCACGTCGAACCAGGTCGGCGACGAGACCTCGATGTTGAAGCTCACCTCACCCGCGCCGGTGACGGTGCCGCCGATGTTGGTGCTCCCGTTCGCCGAGAAGCGCACGAAGGGGCCGCTGGAGGTGATCACCTCGCCGCGCCGGATGGCCTCGGCGATGTCCTCGACGCGGATGTACGCCGGGTCGTCCGTGGGTGAGGCCACCCAGTTGCGGGGGCAGCCGGCCTCGATCGAGGTCTTGCCATGCGTGTCGGAGTTGCCCAGCGCCGTGAACCGATAGCCGAGGTTCAACAGCGTGAACCAGTCGTCTACCTGGCCGTGGATGCCGTCGCCTAAGGTGTAGACCCCGTCGATGAGCGCTTGTTGTTCTTCAGCGCTGCGGACCAGCACGTCGTAGCCGTCGATGGCGCTGGGGTCGGCGGCGTAAGACACGATCTCTTCAGCCGTCGGCGTGCGGATCATCTCGTAGCGTTTGCCGTTGAGCAGCTCCAAGGCGTCGAAGTCCATGGTGAAGTTTTTGGTGTTCAACAGCGGGTTCACCAGGGCGGACGTGCCGGCCTCCAGGAGCGGCTCGCCCTCGGCGCCGCCATACGGCGAGAAGCCGTACTGATCGAAGTAGCCCAAGATGCCGTCGCGGGGGTGGGCGACGAAGGTGACGGGCTCGACGCTGCCGTCGCCCAAGGCGCGCAGCTCATCGAGGATCTCATCGGGCTCAAGCCCGGACCAGTCAAAGGCGCCCCCGGCGACGACGAGGGGGTCGCGGCGCATGGGGAAGGCGAGGTAATGCCCGAGCTCAACGGGCGTGACCTCAAGGCCAACGGCTGTGGCGACGAAGGGCTCAAGGCCCAAGTCTTCGATCACCGGGCGGAAGTCGCTGATGTAGTCGTGGTCGGAGGAGATGAAGAACTCGACGTGCTCGGCGACCATGGTGCCCACACGGTCGGGCAGGCTCACGCCGCTGTCGTGGCTCGGCGCGCTGTGAACGTGAAAGTCGGCGCTCACGAAGCCCGTCGTGTCGACGCTGCGCACTACGGTGAGCTCAATCTCGGCGGGCTGGTCGGCGCGCACGGTGAAGCTCTGGATGCCCAGCTCATACTCCGGGCCGCGCGTGGCGTAGGCGACGTAGTCCCCGGGCGGCAGGCGCGCCTCACAGGCGCCGTGGGGGCAGAAGACGATGGCCTCCGGGTCTCCGGCGATGTAGCCGTCGCCCAGGACCGGGTCACGCACGACGGGGCCCCCGTCAGCGGGCATCACGGTGACCTTCGCCGGGACCTGCATGTCTTGTTCATCGAAGATCGTGAACGACACGTCGCCGGAGCGACCGGCCAAGAGCGTGAGGGTGAGCGGCGCGTCGGCGCGCACGGTGACCGGCAGGCGCGCGCTGAGCGGCCGACCTTGCTCATGGACGAGGAGCTCCCAGTCGCCGACGGGCAAGACCCCGGCGAAGGAGCCGTCCGGGACGTGGTCATCGAGGCTCACGTCCGTCGTCCACTCCAAGGTGGGCGTCTCAGCGCCCGGGGCGTAGGCGAAGACCTTCACGCCGCTGAGGGGGTGCAGGCTGCGCGGGTCGTAGACGTTGCCGGAGACCTCGCCCAGGCTCAAGGCGACCCCGGCGTCTTGGCGCGCCGTCCACACGGCCTCCAGCGCCGAGCCGATGTCGCCGTCGCCCAAGGCGAAGACGCGGGTGTAGGTGAGCGCGGTGAGCGGCGGGAAACGGTCGGAGTCTTCAGGGTCGCCCTCGACCCCAGCGCCGAAGCCCGCGGTCTGGGACGAGGTGAACAGCGGCACAAACATCTCGCCGTCGAGGCTCGCCAAGGCGTAGCTCACGCCGTCCGCGCTGCCGCCGATGAAGTCGAGCACGAAGGGGTCATGGAAGGTGTTCCGCCCCTCGATCTCGGCGGCGTACACCGCGCCGTCCTCGTCAAAGCCCATGCCGGGGGCGAAGACGTCGACGTGCCCGCCCTGCAGGTAGAAGTCGCCAAACGCCACGCCGGTCTCTAAGGCGTAGGTGAGCAGCGGCAGGCTGCCCGTGGCGCCGGGGACGTCGGTGGTGCGCTCAGGCAAGGTGTCTTGGGGGCCGAAGAACGCCGTCGTGCGCATCGTGACGTAGGGTTTGCCCGGGGCGAGCTCGTACTCGGTGATGATCGTGAAGTCCGGCGCGCCGACAATCGCCCACAGGCCGCCGAGCAGGCTGATGAACGGCTCGCTCTCGCCGACCGCGCGCACGATGGCCGGGCCGCCGTCGCTGCCGTCGTTGACGATGACCACCTCGTCCGGCTCGTCCGTCATGGCGACGTTCATGTTGACCGTGGGGATGAGCTCAGCGAAGCGGTCGTTGCCGCGCCCTTGGCTGAACGACGGATCGGCGCGCTGGAGATCCGCGTCGATGATCGTGCCGCCGAAGAGCCCCGGCCCGATGGACGTGCGCCCGCCCATGACCACAAAGCGCACGAGATCGTTCTCAAGCACCACGTCGCCGGGCTGCGCCAGCGCCTTGGGACCGCCGATTCCTTGGCTGAGATCGGTCATCACCGACGCCCGGGCCCAGGTGGGGGCTTGGGTGTCGCAGGAGAGGAGGAGCACCAGAAGAGATGGGGTCATTTCGCGATATGGTAGCGCCTCCAACGGGAGCGATCCAAACCTATGTCCTTCGCCGTGCTCACCGCCCTGCTCCAGAGCGCCGTCTTCGCCGCCGAGCCCGCGCCCCGAATCGACCCTGAAGGTGACCCGACGCTCCGCGATGTCTCCGCCGACGGCGCGCCGACGATCACGCCGCACCTCTTGGTGCAGACCTGGGCGACGCTCTACGACATGGACACCGCTGATCAGGCGGATCCGGCGGGCTACGGCGATCCTGAAGACGACATCGGCTTTAAGGTGCGGCGCGCGCGCCTGGGCTTCACCGGCGCCTGGGGCCGATACGACTACGCCATGGTGTTCGGCGTGTCCTCTGGCGCCGATCCCCTGCTCAGCGCCGATCAGAACCCCCGCGTCGACATCATCGACGCCTGGGCCGGCTACACCTTCGGCGACCAGGACAAGCTCACCGCGCGCGTGAGCGCCGGCAGCCAGCGTGTGCCCTATGGCCGCGAGAACCTGCTCTCCACCGGCGCCTTGGTCTTCCAAGAGCGCACCGTGGCCTCAAACCACCTCGGCCCGTTCCGTGACGCCGGCGTGCTCGCCGATGTACGCAAGGGCGGCGCGCGCCTCCGCGTCGGCGCGTTCAACGGCAACGACTCGTACTTGGGCGACGACGATCCCGGCCTCTTGCTCGCGGCGCGGGCGGAGTACAGCCAAGGCGAAGACGTCTACTCCACCTGGGGCGAGGTCGAGACGCTCACCATCGGCGTCGCCGGGGACTTCATGTTCAACCCCCAGTTCGCCACGACGACGATGACCTATGGCGGCGACGTCATCCTGCGGGTGAAGGGCCTCGCGGTGCTGATCGAGGGCCACGCCGCCCAGATCACGCCGAACAGCGAGGGCATCACCGACCCCTCGGTGTTCGCGACGACGAACCAGTGGGGCGGCTACGCCCAGGTCGGCTACACCGTCGGCGCCTGGGAGCCCGCGGCCCGGGTGGAGATCTTCGACGACTCCACCGCCGCGACAGACAACGGCGACCTCATGCACGTCACCGCGGGCGCCACGGCGCACTTGCTGGAGGACCACCTGCGCCTCGGCGGCGGCTACGTCCTGCGCTTGGAGCGCGGCGGGGAGAGCCTGCCCAACGACACCGTGCGGCTGTGGGGGCAGGTGAAGTTCTGAGCCGCGGTGAGGTGAGTCTGAAGGATTGGGGTCCGAAGGCCTGCGGAGCCCCAATCGTGATCAAAGATTGGTGTCCGACGGGTCGCAGAGTCCAATTCTAGATCACGACTCGGGGTCCGAAGGCCTGCAGAGCCCCAATCGTGATCAGAGCTTGGGGTCCGAAGGCCTGCAGAGCCCATTATTTGTCCGCGCCCTGCCCTGAACAGGCTGAACCCTCGACCTGAGGCCTCGACGACGGCGCCTCACTCCCGACGCGCGGTGACCTTGTGCGGCTTGAAGCCGGAGCCTGAGAGCAGGGGCTCGCCGCCGCCGGTGGGCTCGGCCTTGATGAAGTAGGCCACGCCGGAGACGAACTCCTCGCCGATGGGGATGCTCGCGGTGAACACGCCGCCGGAGCCGGCCATACGCACGGGCTTGCTGCCGACGTTGCCGTCCTGGGAGCGGTAGGTCACCGTCACGATCCAGTCGTCGCTGGGCAGGGTGGCCTTGAGCGTGAGGCTCTTGCCGAGGATCACCACGCCGGGCGGGCTGTGCTTCATGCCGCTGGTGACGACGGCGACCGGGGGATCCGGCGCCGGCACCCCC
>JBEAVX010000177.1:0-4955 GCA_041160755.1 Pseudomonadota bacterium | reverse complement strand
AGCGTCGAGCAGAACGCCTCGCCGTTGCGCCGGACGTACCAGGGGATGAGCACAAACGCCGAGAGCGCGCCCACGGCGAGCCACAGGACGGCGGTGAGGGTGTCGCCCCCGGCCCAGCTCGGCGCGTCCACCAAGGACCAGATCGACAGCGGCCAGGGCACGGTCAAGGCGTAGACCTTCCACGGCCGCTCGATCACCAAGGGCGCGAGCAGCTCGGGGATGCCGAACAAGAACACCCACTGGAAGCCGATCAGCGACCACAGCCGCCGCCGCTGGGTGGGGCTCGGCCAGCGCATGAGCGCCTTGAGCCCGAAGCCCAAGATCAACGCGGAGTACAGGCAGGTGCCCCAGAACGAGGCGTCTACGGTGCGAAAGCCTAAGTCCACCTCCAAGAGCTTGGGCACCGCGCCCAGCACGTCGCCCTCGCCGAAGGGGAAGTAGCCCTTCTTCTGCTTGAGCACGTAGAACAGCCAGGTGAACACGGCGAAGGAGACGATCCAGGCCACACGTCCAGGGCTCGGGTCACCCTCCATGCGTACGCCGAGGCGGCGCAAGAAGTCCGTGGGCAAGGCCGCGCCGATGAGCACCAAGGCCTCGTCGAAGGGCACGCGGACCTCGGCCCCGGCGACGCGGAGCAGGGCGGCGTCCCCGGCGAGGCTCTGGGCCTGGGCGTCGGCGTGGATGGTGAGGCGCTTTGCGGCCGCCAAGGTGCGCAGGCGCTGGAGGTTCTTCTCTTTGGGCCGGGTGAGCGCGGCGCCGCGGTGGGCGAGGGTGACGACGGCCCCGGCCTCGGCGCAGTCGCAGGCGGCCTCGACCGCCGAGTCTCCGCCGCCGATGATGAGCAGGCGGCGCCCGGCGTAGGCGTCTGGGTCGATGAGCGCGTGTTTGACCCGGGCCACGTCGTCTTCGCCGGGCACGTTGAGCCGGGTGAGGTGGCCCCGTCGCCCCGTGGCGAGGATCACCCGCCGGGCGCGCAGCACCCGTTTGGCCCCGCCAGGCCCCGCCTGGACCTCACAATGAAGCTCGCCGCGCGCCCGGCGCAGGCCGAGGAGCTCCAGGGGCACCTCGATGGGCAGCCTCCGCGTCGCCAGGGCGTCCTCCCAGCGGCGCACGAGCTCGTCTACGGGGGCGTCCTCAAACCACAGGCCGCCGGGGGTGGGCAAGGAGCGCGGCTCGGCGAAGATGAGCTTCTTCTTGGGGAAGTGGTGGATCGTGGCGAAGGGCAGCTCACGCTCGATGACGAGGTGCCGCAGCGGGCCGCCCTCTAACGCGAGGGCGGCGCCGACCCCCGCCGGCCCCGCGCCGACGATGAGCACGTCGAGGAGCTCGGGATCATCGCTGGGGGCGCCCAAGCCCGCGGCGACGCGTTGGCCCAAGGTGTGGCCTTGGTGCAGGGCGGCCTTGATCACCGGGGCGTCGGCGAGATCCCCGACGATGTACAGGCCGGGCACGCTCGACTGGCGGTCGGCGTCGAGCTCGGGCAGGGCCCGCACGCCGATCTGGGCGGAGAAGCCGATGCGCTGCCACCAGGACTCAGAGGTCAACACCGACGACGACATCACCGCACCCTCGGGCTACACAGCACGTTAGCCCATTCGGCTCGTCTCGGAGTCAACGTGCGCAGCTCATCGATCTGCCTCTCGCTCAGCCTGCTCACCGCCTGCACGAAGGAGCCCAGCCCGCCCGGCGTGCTGATCCTCACCATCGACACCTGGCGGGCGGATCACCTCAGCGCGGCGCTGTCGCCGAACCTGCACACCCTCGCCTCCACGGGCCTCCAGTTTCACAACGCCTGGACGCCCATCGGCCTCACCACGGCTGCCCACGCGAGCCTGTTCACCGGGCTTCTGCCCCCGGAGCACGGCCTGCGGGGCAACAACCACCACGGCTACCGCCTCGCCGAGACCCACCAGACCCTCGCCGAGCAGGTCAAGGCACAGGGCTGGGCGACGGCGGCCTTCGTCTCGTCGTACCCGGCGGGGCCCGAGGGGGGGCTACACCAAGGCTTCGCCACCTCCAGCGCGCCGGAGTCTGGCGAGCGGCCCACGGCGGAGACCGTCGGGCTGGCCCAGGCCTGGCTCGGCGCCCAGACCGGGCCGTGGATGTTGTGGGTTCACGTCAACGATCCGCACGGGCCCTACGCCCCGGACGCCGCCGATCTCGCGGCGGCGGGCGGCGGGGACGACGACAAGGCGCGGTATCGCGGCGAGGTTCACCAGGCCGATCGGCTGATCGGGCCGCTCATCGCCGAGGCCCAGGCCCGTGGCGCGCTCATCGTCGTCACGGCGGACCATGGGGAGGTCCACGCCGAGGAGCGCTGCGGCTGGCAGCATGAGCGATCCTCGTCCCCGGTGGTGCTGCGTGTGCCCCTGGTCATCGCGGGTCCGGGCGTGCCCCAAGGTCGCCGGGACGGGGTGGTCGGCCTCACCGACATCGCCCACACCGCGCTCACCTGGGCCAAGCTGCCGCCGCTGCCCTCCGCTGCCCAGAGCCTCGATCTCCTCGCCGGAGACGATCCCGACCGACCGTTCTGGACCGCCGAGTCGGGCCTCTGTGATCCCGAGTGTACGCCGGGCTGCGATCCTGCGGGATTTTTGGGGAAGGACCGAATTGTATATGGTTCAGAGGGTGGTTTGTATGTGATTCGTCCGGGTTTTGGGGCGTTTGGAGACCGTGAGCTCGCCGTTGGATTAGAAAATTATGGTTTACCGGAGAGTCCTGTCGAGGCGTCAGACGAGGATCGGGCGCGCGCCTTGGGCTATCAGGGCCCGTAAAGTGTGATCTTTTTGATCTTGGTGGCGATGTAAGTGTAGTGACATACTCGGGAAGCTAGGCCCGCCGAGCCCCCGCGGTATAGTGCCTTTCTGCCCCCAAACAAACGTGCGATCGGCGCAGACCATCGGCTGCAGAGACCCCTCCGCAGCTCTGTGTTTGGGCGGTCGTTCAGGAGGTGTGACCATGGCTGAGGAGAGCCACTTCTCAAGCGCGGAGGCCCGCCGTCCGTGGACCTTGCCGTCCAGCCTCACCCACCTCTTCGCCGATCGTTTCCAGCTCTTGGGGCGGATTCAGCGTGGGCCCCAGGCCTCTCAATACCTGTGCATCGACCACGAGGATGACGCCGAGGTCGTGCTCAAGGTCTTCGATCGGGATCCTCTTGACCTTGGCGCGGCCCAGCCCCCTCTGGCCGCCGCGCTGCTGCAGGAGCACGCCCTTGAGGGCACGCCCCGGGTGGTGGAGGTCGGCGTCGAAGACGGCCACGCCTTCGTCGCGACGGAGATGGTGCGCGGACAGAGCCTCGCGGCGCGCCTCCAAGACGGCCCGATGCCGGTCTCCCAGGCCATTGAGCTCGTCCAGGCCATCTGCGCCGTGCTCGCCCGGGCGCACACCTTGGGCATCGTTCACGGCGACCTGAAGCCCCGCAACGTCCTGTTTGGCGAAGATGACGGCGCGCCGCTGGTGCTCGACTTCGGGCGCGCGGTGCCCCCGGCGCTCCTCCCGTCGTTGTCCGCCGACGAGGGCCGCGAGGCCGTGATGTTCCTCTCCCCGGAGCAGCTCAGCGGCGGCGCCGCCACGGCGGCCTCGGACGTCTACGCCCTCGGCGTGCTGCTCTACCGCCTGATCTCTGGCCAGGATCCCTTCTCCGGCGAGGACGCCTCCGAGATCCTCCGCGCTCGCGCTTCGCAGCCGGCCGCGCCCATCGAGTCGGTGATGGTGGAGGCCGAGCTGCCCGCCGTGGTGCAGTGGATCGTGACGCGCTGCATCGCGCCCGAGCCCAAGGATCGGTTTGGTGACGCGGTGCAGCTCTCGCGGGTGCTGGAGACCTGGGCGAGCGTGACGTCCCCACCCCAAGACGCCGCGCCCAAGCGTGGTCCCGCCGCAGACGCCGACGTCAGCGCCCCGATCGCGCCTGAGGCGCCCTCGCCCCTCCAGCGCGGGTGGGATGACGGCGACCTCCCGGTGAACGGCCCCACGCTGGAGCCCTCCACCGAGCCGCTCTCCGCCGCCGTGTTGTCGATGGAGCAACACCACGTTCGGGCTTGGCACGTCGACCTCGACGCCGCGGCGGCCGTGCACGAGGCGCTCGTCGCCGCCGAGAACGAGCCCACCCAGTCCGGCGTGGTGATCGCCGCGCCCGTGGTGGCGCCCGTCGCCGACTCACCCGCCCCGCTCGTGATCGAGGCGTCGCCGGCTGCGCAGCGCCGTGTGCCCTCTCTCGCGCTGGGCCTCGCCGCCCTCGCCACGCTCGGCGCGCTCGTGGTGTTGTTCTTGCGCTAACCGCCGGCAAACAGCCGCGCGTGGAACACCCGCAGGACGAGCCCGACGCCGATCCCCACGGCCAGAGCCCCCCAGCTCCGGGCGTCGAGGGCGCCGAGGCGCAGCGGGTTGGGGAAGAAGCTCGTCTCGGCGACCACCGCGGCGTAGGCAGGGTCCGCGGCGGATTTTCGGTGATCTTGGTGCATCGCGCCGAGGATCGCCGTGAGCAGCATCACGCCGAAGAACAACACGTCGGTGAGCCAGCCGTTCACGACGAGGTGCCCCAGCGCCCACAGGCTGATCCCCGTCATCAGCGGGTGGCGGGTGACCAAGGTGAGCCCCCGGGCCTTCACCGGGAGTCCCTGCATCGTCGTGGCGATCGACGCCGGGGCGGGCCTCACCACGCCGCCCACCATGAACCCAAAGCCCAACAGCACGATCAGCTCCACCGCGTGCCCGACGGGGCCGCCGCGTAACATCCACAGCGCCGGGCCTTGGTGCCGCGCGCCCCACCAGCCCACCGTGAGCGGGATGAACGTGGCGAACGAGATCAACGAGTACAGCCCGAGGTAGCCGCCGACGCCCAGGCGCGCGACGAGGGCGGCGCGAAGCGGCGGGTGGGGCAGGGCGAGGTGGGTGATCAAGAACAACCCACCAAAAATCGCGATGAGGAGAATCGGGTCCATATGCGCAGTCTACAC
>JBEAVX010000173.1:0-3499 GCA_041160755.1 Pseudomonadota bacterium | reverse complement strand
AGCGTCGAGCAGGTGGCGGCGGCCTTGGGCCGTGGAGAGGCCCCGAAGACCCTGCCCAGCTTCCGCTTCACCGGCGGCGGCTACGGCCTGGGCTGGGTGGAGCTCGCCAGCCGGGTCGGCTCGATGAGCGCCTTGCCCTGGGCGAGCCCCGCCGAGGTGACCCGCCTGGAGCGTGAGGCCGAGGCGCTCCTCGACGCGCCGTTCACTCTGTCGCTCTACGACGCCTTGGTGGCCCAAGGGCTCAGCGCCGAGCTCGCCGCCCGGGGCCTTGACCGCGACACGGTCTCCCCGGGCGTGCCGGACGGCGCCGCGCCCGCAGACCTCCCCGCCTTCTTGGAGCTCGTGGCGACGACCTCTGTGTGTGATCCTGCGGACGTGGCGGCGACGGTGAGCGCGCTGGTGGACCAGGTCGCCACCTGCGCGAGATCCCGCCATGTGGAGGAGACGGAGTGGGATCTCGGCGTGCTCACCGTGCGCCCGGCGGCCTGGGAGGGGCTCGTCTCTCGCAGCGGCGGCTACGCGGTCTACGCCGACTTCGTGGCCCAAGGCGGCGGCGAGGGCTGGCCCTGGATGAGCGCGCCCCCGGCGCCGGTCGTGGTGCAGATGAGCGGCGCGATGCTCACCGTGCCCGGCGCCTACACCCGCCAGGCGTTTGAGTCGGCGGTGGTGCCCGCGTTGTCGGGGGCGTCGGAGCGCCTCGACGCGGCGGGGGTCGAGGGCCCCCTGCGTCGCCTGCTGGACAGCTTCATCGACCAGTCGCTCCAGGGCTACGCCAGCCGCTACGCCGGGGCCTGGACGGAGTTTTATTCAGGGCTCCACTTCCGTAGCCGGGACCGTGTTGACGTCGAGATGGAGCTGCAGCGCTGGTCGGGCAGCGCCGGCCCTCTGCTCGACGCCTTGGGTGAGCTCGCGAAGAACACCCGCCTCGGCGGGGGAGGGGAGGGCGCGGCCCCGCCGCCGGTGCCGATGACCCGGGCGCTCTCGGAGATCTCCGCCGTCGCGGGGCTCGTCGGCGCCGAGGGCGATGATCCCGCCTCAGGCCCGGTGAAGGATTATCTGGCGCTGCTGCAAGAGCTCGCCGCGGCCTTCGCCGCCGACCGTGTGGCGGTGGTCGCTGAGGAGCCTCCGGCGGCCTTGATCGAGGCCCTCGATCAGAACGGTCAGCTCACCCTGTCGTGGTTGGAGACCCGCGAGGGCCACGAGGCCCGGGCCCGGGCGGTGCTGACCGGCGCCGGGGTGCCGCCGATGCTGCACGGTCCGCTGCTCACGCCGTTCCCGGCGGTCTACGCCGTGGGCGCGGAGAGCGTGTCCGAGGAGGTGGCGAACCGCTGGCGCCCGCTGCGTGACGCGCTGGAGCGCCTCACCAGCCGCTATCCGTTCAATCGATCCGCCACAGACGAGGTCGATGTCGGCGCGCTCACGGCGATGCTCGGCCCCGAGGGCAGCTTCTGGGTAGACTTTGAGGCCTTCGTCGCCCCGGCGGCGGAGCGGGTCGGCGGCCGTTGGCGGGGCCGAGGCGCGAGCGGCGTGCGGGTGCGGCTGCCGACGGACCTACCTGAGACGGTGGCCTCACTGGAGGCCCTGCGCGCGGCCTTGTGGGACGAGAAGGGTGAGCCGAGGCCGATCCCGCTCCGGGTTCGGTCCTGCGCCTTGCCCCCGGTGGCGCTGGAGGGCTATGTGGCGACAGAGGCGCGTCTGAGCATCGGCTTTAGCCAGGTGCGGGCCTACAACCAGCGCGCGGAGGCCCTGGAGCTGCCGTTTGACTGGTGGGGGGCGCCCGAGGCCAGCCTGAGCCTCAGCCTGCAGCCGCTCAACCAGGCCGAGGCCAGCGCCCGGCCCCTCACCACCACCGGCGGCGCGTCTCGCTGGGCGGTCTTGCGCCTCCTGGACCGCAGCGCCCCGAGCGACGATCCGCGCTGCCCAGACGGCCTGGCCTGGAGCTGGAGCCGAGTCTCGGGGGATCCCGCCGCGTCCGTCGGCTTCGTGTTTGAGTCGGATCCCCGGGCGGTGTTCAACGTTCAGCTCCCCGATGACGCCGTCGGAGGCGCGCCATGATCCGGCTCCTCCCCGTCTTGCTCCTCGGCCTCGGCTGCGCCTCGACGGTGAAGGTCAAGGCACGATCGGCGCCCACAGACCTCACCCCGAGCTCCACCCTGCTCGTGATCAAACAGAGCGATCCCGTACAGTTTGAGTCAGAGACCTACGCCGAGATCGTGCGCGCCGTCGAGAGCGCCGATCCCAGCGTGCTCTACACCGAGCCGCTGTTGCCCGGCGCGACGATGAAGGTGAAGGTGCCGCGCTCGGAGGACGGCCTCGCGGTGTACCTGCTCGTGGACGACCCCTCCCGCACCTTGTGGCGGCGCTGGTTCGAGGGTGGGCGCCGCCGGGTGACCCTGCGCGTCGATGAGCGCGGCCTTGAGGGGGGCGCGCCGTGAGCAGCTCCGCCGCGATGAGCCCCAGCCCGGACACCGCCCGGGTCGATCTCGACGGGGTGATCGCCAGCCTCACCAACCTTGGGCTCAGCGAGCAGGCGGACATCCACTGGTTACGTCGCAGCGCTGAGCAGCCGACGGCGTTTGATCAGGCCCTCGCTGAGCTGCTGTCTCGCCGGGTGGGCCCTGGCGCCCGCAGCGTGGCCGGTGAGCGTGTGGACCTCTGGCACGATCTCTTCGCCCGTCACGCCACACGGACCGGGGCGGCGATGGTGTGGATCGGCGACGATGGCCGTCTAGAGGAGCTGAGCTGGTCCGCCCTTCACCAGCGCGCCTTGGGCCTCGCGAGCGCCTGGCACGTCGCCGGGGTGAAGGCCGCGCAACGTGTGGCCTTGGTCTTGCCGATGGGGCCGACCCTGCTCGTCGCGCTCGGTGCCTGCGCCCGGCTTCGGGCCGTGCCCTGCGTGTTGCCGCCGGAGGGCGAGGCGTTTGTGCGCCGTCGCCTCGGGCTGCTCAAGGCCGATCGTGTCGTCTACGACCCCGAGCACGAGGGCTGGGCGGGCCTCTGTGATGGGTTGCCGCTGATCGGGCGCGGCGCCGCGCCGCTTCTGCCCGAGGTCTACGCCGCCGACGCCGAGGCCGCCGTCATCTTCTCGACCCTGCGGGATCCGCCGTATGCGCCCGTTGAGGTGCTCGCCGGGCCCCTGTGGCGCCGGGCGGCGTGGGATGGCCTCGGCGTGTACCGTCTGCGCCCCGGCGCGCGCCTCGCCGCCCCAGGCTTCGACACCTCGGAGCTCGTGCCGGGGGTGATCTTCGCCGCCTTGGCCGTGGGCGCCACCTTTGTTCACCTCGACGCCTCCGCCGTCGCCACCCGCCCCGAGCTGCTCACCCGGGCGCGCCTGGACCATGTGATCTTGCACCCCAGCCTCGTCGAGACCGTGTTGGGTCTCAAGTCGCCCTTGGGCTGGTCGGGCTTTAGCCGCGACGTGAGCCTGCCGCTGCCCGGCGCCCGCTCTCGACGGCTGCTCGACGGCGGGCCCCTGGCGGAGATCCCCTGCACCAACGTC
>JBEAVX010000109.1:0-4605 GCA_041160755.1 Pseudomonadota bacterium | reverse complement strand
CGCCTCGGGGCGTCGGGAGCTGCAGCGGCCGCGCGTCCATCGCCGGGCCGCCGCCGCCGAGGGCCTCACACATCGCCCGCAACATCTCGCGCTGGCCCTCGACGCTGCGGGTGTGGGAGGGCACGGGGCTCGACGACACCACCCGCAAGAACATGGCGGTGTGCGGCGTGATCGCCTGCCCGTCGTCCTCCCGACGGCCTCCGGCCACGAGGCGCTGGAGCGCGGACGGGGCGCTGATCGCGGCGGACACCAACCATGCTTGAGCGCGGGCAAGTCTCATTGTCGCGAGCGTACCTCGGGATCCTCACGGCGGGAAGGTCGCCCCATGCGCGGCGCTCAGCGAAAGTTGATCAAGGTCTGGCCGACGAAGTTCACCGAGAGCGAACGTTGGCCGTCCCGGGACTCCAAGATCAGCCCCGAGGTGCCCGCCCAGCTCAGCTTGCCCAGGGTGGCGTCTAAGGCCGACTCTTCAGGGGGCAGGCGGGTGATCACGACCTCGCCTTGGGGCTCACCTTTGCGGTTCTGGAGCTGGGCGAAGACGAGGATCTCTTCTGCCTCAAAGCGGTACATGAGCTGGGCTTTGCGGCCTTGAGGGCCAGCGGCGGGTTTGCGCCAGCGCTGCTCGTTCACGAGGCCCCGGCTGCGGGCGCGGTCCTCGGCGAGCTTGGCCAGGGCCGGGTCGAGCCCGGCGTGGCGCTGGGCGCGCTGCAGGGCCGCGCCGAGGGCGGTGGCGGCGAGGCGGCGCTGAAGGGGCTCCGCCATCGCGCCCCAGGCGTCGAGATCAAAGGCGACGGGCACCCCCAGCGCGCCGTCGGGCTCTAGGCGGGGATCACCGTCTTGGGCGGAGAAGACGACGGCGACACGCTCGGCGGCCCAGGCGCCCTCGGGCGCGCCACGCCTCAGGAGATCCGCCACGCAGCGCGCCCGGGTGGCGGCGCGGGTGAAGCGCGGCTGGCCGAGCTCGGGCAGCACCCGCAGAGAGATCAGCTTCGTGGCGCTCACGCGGAGATCCCCCGCTCTTCACCGCGGCTCAGCCGGGTGAGGTTGTCTTTGTGCCGGGCGAGCACGAGCAGCGCCAAGGCGATGGCGAGCCACATCCACTGGGCCTGACCGAGCCCCCACAGGGCCAAGGGCAAGACCAACACCGCGACGATGGACGCCAGGCTCACCCGGCGACCGAGGCCGAAGAACACCGCCGCCCAGGCCCCCGCCGCGAGGAGCGTCGCCAACGGCGCCACGACGAGCATCACGCCCGTCGCCGTGGCCACGCCTTTGCCGCCGCGAAACTCCAGGTAGATCGAGGTGCAGTGGCCGAGCACCGCCAAGAAGCCCACGACCCCAGGCATCCACCACGACTCATACAGGAGCATCCCCCACAACACCGGCAGCGCGCCCTTGAGCATGTCCAGCGCCAAGGTGAGCGCGCCCAGGCCCTTGCTCGTGGAGCGCAGCACGTTCGTGGCGCCGATGTTGCCGCTGCCCGTCTCGCGCACGTCGGTGTCGGCGTAGATCGTGGTCAAGATGAGGCCGACCGGCGCGGCGCCGAGCATGTACGCGGCGAGGAGCGAGAAGGCTTGGGTGAACATCTGCCTGACCTATCCGCTTTGGCGCTCGGCCTGCAAAAAATCCGCGTGTTGATGCGGGAGCGACCCCCACGACGGCCCTCGGCGTGGCACTCTAGAGCCTCCGCCCTCGGAGGATCGGCCATGACCCGCCCCGCGCTGCTCACCCTGCTCGCCCCGCTCTCGTTGATCTTCGCTTGTGGCGACAAAGACAGCGGGGATGACCCCTCCGGCGACGACAGCGCCGTCACGGCCTGCGGCGACGCCGACGACGACGGCGTCTGTGACGAGGCCGACTGCGCGCCGGACGACCCCTACAGCTTCCCCCGCCCCCCGGACCAACCCAACGACGGCAAACACAACGACTGCGCCGGAGACGGCGACCTCGTCGACTTCGACGGCGACGGCTTCACCGCGAGCCAGGTCGGCGGCGATGACTGCAACGACGGCAACCCGACGGTGTACCCCGGCGCTGTAGAGACCTGCTACGACGGCGTCGACCAGGACTGCTCCGGCACCCCAGACACCAACGACTGCGACGGCGACGGCTACGACGGCCGAGGCGACGCCCGGTCGGACTGCGACGACGAGAACGCGGACATCTACCCCGGCGCTGAGGAGGTCTGGTACGACGGCCTCGACCAGGACTGCTCGGGCTTCTTGGACTCGGACTACGACCAAGATCGGGACGGCGACGACGCCACGGCCTATGGCGGCACGGACTGCGACGACGTGAACCCCGCCGTGGCCGGGGGCCTGCCCGAGCGCTGGGACGGCGTAGACTCCGACTGCGACAGCGCCCTCGACGACCTGGAGCCCAAACACGCCGCGCGGCGCTGGACGGGCAGCGCGGGCGTCGGCGACGGCTTTCTGGGCATGGGCGTGGCGATCCTCGACGACTACGACGGCGACGGCGGCAAGTCCGTGGCCTTCTCGGGCTACGGATCCTCAGACGCGGGCTTCTACGGCGGCGCCTACGTCTTTGACTCCTTCGAGGACAGCGGGCGCACGACCGACACCGCCCTCGCGAGCGTCGCCGGGCAAGAGGGCAGCTACTTCGGCTTCGACCTCGCCAACGTCGGCGATCTCGACGGGGACGGCCTCGCCGAGCTGCTCATCGGCGGGCCCGTGGTCTCCAGCGGCCTTGGCCTCGTCTACAGCGGCGCCGCCTTGGCCGCAGGCGGGGCCTTTGACACCGGGGATCGCCTCGCCGCGCTCTCGGGCAACACCTACACCGGCATCGACGTGGCGGCGGCGGGGGACGTGAACGGCGACGGGGTGCCCGACCTCGCCGTCGGCACGGGTTGGCTCGCGCCGACCCACGTCGTGATCTACAGCGGCGCCGACGCCGCGGCCGCTGGGGGCGACACGCTCAAGACCATCGAGGCGCTGGGGCAGATCGACGCCTCCGGCGGCGTCGGCGGGCTCAGCGTCGGCGGCCCCGACGTAGACGGTGACGGCCTCTCGGACGTGCTCATCGGGGGCGTCACCACCACGTTTGGCGCCACGGCGATCGTCTATGGCGCAGACCTCGTGGGCGGGGTGGCGATCAGCTTCCCCGATCTCGGGTACTTACGCGGCGACACCAACGACAGCTTCGTCGGCGTCACCTCGGGCTGGATGAACGACTCCGACGGCGACGGCTACCCCGAGCTGCTCATCCGGGCCTATGGCGAGGCGGGCGCGGCGGGCACGGCGGGCGGCGTGGTCTACGTCGTCGACGCCCACAGCCTCGACGGCACCCAGCAGTACGCCAGCGCCGTCGCCCAGATCATCCTCGACGGCGACCACGACGACGGGCACCTCGCGCCGGGCGAGACGAACGGAGACCTCGACGGCGACGGATCCGTAGACCTCTTGCTACTGAGCTCCGGCGATCGAGACCAGACCTGGGGCTTTGCGGGCGTGACCGGCATCGACTCCGCCATCACCTTCGTTCGTGGCGTCGACATGACCGGCGGCGGGCGCTTCGCCGTGTCCGACATCGCCCAGCCCTTGGCCATCCAGTCCGAGAACTCCGACGACCTCTTGGGGTACTCCAACGCCGTCGGCGACGTGAACGGCGACGGCAAGCCCGACCTCTTGTTGGGGGCGCCTCCGGGCACCTTCTACGCCGGCTACATGACCCTCTTCCTCAACGAGCTCTGAGGCGTGCGCTTGCCCGAGCCCCTGCGGCGCGGTGTGGTCACCCGGCGCGAGAAGCGATTTTTGTCGTGGGGCGCGCTCCACGACGGGCCGGGAGATCGAGGCCCACTGCCCGAACCCCGGCGCGATGACGAGCTGCTGGGCGCCTGGCGGCGAGGCGATCTTCACCGAGCACGACGACCCCCGGCGCAAGCTCCGCTTCACCTGGCAGGCCGCCCGGGTCGGCGGCGCGTGGGTGATCGTGAACACCCAGCTCCCCAACCGGCTCGTCGAGGAGGCGCTTCTGGGCGAGGGTGTGCCGGGGCTCGACGGCGCCCGGCACCTCCGCCGCGAGGTGGTGAGCCCGCTCGGCGAGGGGCGGTTCGACCACTTGATCGAGCTTGACGGCGCGCCGGAGTTTGTGGAGGTCAAAGGCGCGTCTTGGCTCGCTGAGCCCGGCGTCTGCGCCTTCCCCGACGCGAAGACCGAGCGCGGCGCGCGCCACCTCCACACCCTCGCCCAGCTCGCCCAGGCCGGGCACAAGGCCATGATCCTGTTCGTGATCTGCCGAGACGACGCGAGCGCCGTGCGCCCAGCGCGTGAGGTCGATCCCCGCTTCGCCGACGCGCTCCTCGACGCCCGAGACGCCGGGGTGGGGATGTTGGCGCTGCGCACCGCGCTTCACGCAGAGGCGGGGGTGTGGGAGATCGTCGGCCCCGGCGCGGTGATCCTCTAAGCCCAGCGCCGTGTCCATCATTCGTCCCGCCGACCCCACCCCGTTCAGGTTAGGGGGTGGGGTCGGCGGGACGAATGATGGACACGGCGCCGGGCTTAGAGGATCACCGCGCCGGGGCCGACGATCTCCCACACCCCCGCCTCTGCGTGAAGCGCGGTGCGCAGCGCCAACATCCCCACCCCG
>JBEAVX010000102.1:0-12841 GCA_041160755.1 Pseudomonadota bacterium | reverse complement strand
GGCGTCGCCGACACCGGAGACCGCGACGGCGACGGCGTGAGCGCCGCGAACGGCGACTGCGACGACGACAACAACACCATCTTCCCCGGCGCGACGGAGACCCCCGGCGACGGCGTAGACTCCAACTGTGACGGCGACGACAACACCTGAGCCCGGAGCCCCCGATGCCGAACCTCACCCCCTGCTCCGCCTGCGGGGCGCACATCTTGGACTCGTCTTGCGCCTGCGTCCACTGCGGCGCCAAGCTCCGGGACTGCGGCCTGCGCTCCACCGCCGCCGCCGCGCTCATGGGGCTGAGCCTCATCGGCTGCGACAAGGTTCAGCCCCAGCCCGACTACGGCATCGCCGAGACCTCGGTCTACGACAACGACGGCGACGGGTACGGCGCTGAAGACGGCGACTGCGACGACGAGGACGCCAGCGTCTACCCCGGCGCCACCGAGGTAGACGGCGACGGCGTAGACTCCAACTGCGACGGCGAAGACTCCTGAGCGGCCTCGACGCCCGCGTCCCAGTCCTCCTCGATCAGCTCAAAGCGCCCGAAGTCGTAGGGGATGCCCGCGGCGGCCTCTTTGAGCACGAGGCGCTCCTTGCGGCCCTGGCGTTTGAGCGTCGCGGCGCGGTGGTAACAGAAGGGGTTGTTGCCACGTTTGCCTAAGGTGCAGTGCGTGGTGAACGAGCAGCCCGCCCGGCAGATGTCGGCGTAGTAGCAGGTCTTACAGAAGCCCCAGAGCTCCTCCGTCGTGCGCTCCCGCACAAAGTTGAGCTCCTCCGCGTTCCGCCAGATCTGCTCCAGGCCCAGATCGCGCACCTTGCCGCCGGTGTACGGCGCCGTGGGCAGGCTGGGGCAGCCCTTCACCGTGCCGTCGGACTCGATGCCGATGGTGTACACCCCGGCCTGGCAGCCCCGCCAGTAGGCCTCGTCACCGCCGGGGCGGCTGCGCAGGACCTGCTCGTGGGGGCCGTAATAGCCGACGTTGTTCGACGACATGATGTTGAACGCGCGCTCCGGCGGCAGGCCCTTGGCGCGCACCAGGGCGACCTCTTCGAGCTGCATCGCCGCGAGGGTATCGATCACGTCGAGGATCTTCGGGGGATCGAGGATCCACTCCGGGCGATCCGCCGCGCGCCCCATGGGCACGGTGAGCTGCACGCGCCACACCTTCACCCCCGTCGCCTTCAACATCGCCCCGATCTCGCGGAGCATGTGCGCGTTGAGGTTGTTCACCTGGGTGTTGGAGCTGGTGATGAGGCCGACCTCTTTACACACCTCCAAGGCGCGCATCGCCGAGCGCCAGCTCCCGACGCTGTCTCGCAGCACGTCGTGGATCTCCTCCGGGCCGTCCACGGAGACGCCGACGGCCTTCATCCCGGCGTCTTTGAGCGCCTTCGCCAGCCGGGGCGAGAGCCCGCGCCCGCCGGTCTGCATCGTGACCCGGATGCCTTGGGCGCTGAGGAAATGCACGATGTCGAAGATGTCGTCGCGCAGGTACGCCTCGCCGCCGATGAGCGTGACCTCGCGGGTGCCCAGGCGCACGAGCTCGGCGGCGACGTCGAGCAGCTCCGCCGTGGAGAGCTCGTCGGGGCGCTCTTCAGTTGGGCCGGCGCGTGAGCCGCAGTGGGCGCAGGCCTGGTTGCAGCGGAGGGTGATCTCCCAGACCGCGTAGATGGGTTTGTCGCGGTCGGCGAAGGTGACGGAGCGGGGCGAGCGGGTGGTGGCCATGCTCGGCAGAATAGCCCAGCGACAGGCGCTTCGGGCCTGTGACCCTCACCTCACGACAGGATATGCGGCGCATATGCCCCAGAGCCCTGACGACGCGCACAAGACGAGCCTCCGCGACCGCCTGCAGGCGTGGCGCGGATCCCCCGCCGACCTCGCGCGCTGGGCGTTCTGGGTGCCTTTTCGAGAGCTGCTGAACCCGGACCACCCCGAGCAGCTCGCCCGGCTCTACCCCCTGTGGCGCGCCCAGCACGCCTTGGCCGTGGGGCAACGCCAGCTCATGGCGGACGAGCTCCGCCTCTGCTTCGGCGGCGCGAGCGCGGCCACCCAAGAGGAGGCCTACCGCATCGCCTTCCGCGTGCATCTGGAGGAGCTGCTGCTGGGCAAGCTCAACCGGGAGACCTGGCGCAACTACATGCGGTTTGAGCGCCAAGATCACATGGAGCGCGCCCTGGCCCGGGGCAAAGGGGTGGTGTTGTTGAACCCCCACGCGGGCAACATCATGATGCTCATCGCCAGCATCAGCCTGCACGGCTACCCCTACACCCAATACGCCGCCCGGGGCGTGGCGCCGGACGCCGTGGCCGCCCAGAACCCCGAGGTCTTCGGCCACAACCGCTGGCGCCTCGCCACCCGCCAGGCCCGGGAGAACAACGAGGACCGCCTCCCGGCGAACTTCATCTCCCTGGAGACCCCGGTTCGCCACCTCTACCGGTGCTTGGCCAAGAACGAGGTCGTCGGCATCGCCTATGACGGTCGCATCGGCGCCCGGTTCACCAAGGTGCCCTACCTCGGGCGCGAGGCCCTGTTGAGCCCCGGGCCCTACCGCCTCGCGGCCTCGACGGGGGCGGCCATCGTGCCCGCCTTCTGCGAGTGCCCTGAAGGCGACACCAACATCCTGCGTTTTGGTGAGCCGATCTGGGGCGACGACGCCGACACCCTCATGGAGCGCTTTCTGGACCAAGCCCAGGCCTGGCTCCGCGCGCATCCCGCCGCCTATGGCCTCTGGCTCGCCCACTGCCGCCAGCGCCGCGCCGTCGATGACCACCCCCTGTTCATCGACTACGCCCCCGACGATCGCTACAAGGTGCATCTCAAGCGTCGCTGATCGTCGCGTCGTGAGACACCCCGGGGACACCGCGAGGACACCGCCGAGACACCCGCGCCACGGTGGCGCAGGGGAGTGGTCATGGGTGTGTCATCAGTTTGACTTAGACTCGTTCAAAATATTGAACAACGTTGAAGAATAGTGACACGGCGGCCCCCGTAAGCCCCAGCAGAAGGCCAAGGCGGCCCACATTCGGCGCTCGTGAGGCTTGGCACAAAGTTTGCTTTGCCTTTTCACAAGACCCAGCCGCTCCCCACATCCCTGACCAAGACAACGACCCGCAACGGAGGACACCATGAACGCCTACGCGCCTCGCCAGCTCACCCTCGCCGACCTGATCTCCACCGTTTACGAGGAGTTCCTCGCCCTCTACGGTGACGAAGACATCGCGAGCGTCGCCGCCGCCGCGACCATCAACGAGCTCTTGCTCTCCCGCGCTGAGACCGCCTCCGTCGAGGCGGCCGCCTGAAGTCCTGACGCTCCACGCGGGACGATCCTCCTCGGATCCTCCGCGTCGTCCGTCAGGGTCGGGATTGGGTCAATCACAGGGCCTCCGGAGTCACCTCCGGGGGCCTTGTGCGTCTCTGGGGGCCGCGGCGCAGGATCCACGGGGCGATCCAGCGCACGCTGACGGGGGATCGCCGCTTTTTTTGCGCGAGGGGCTTCTCAGCAGGGCGGATCAGGGTTTACATGTCAAGACATCGATCCTCCACCTCGGCCTGATGCCGAGGCGATCCTTCATGGCCCGTGTCCATCGCCCTCGACGCCCAGCACCCCGACACGATGCCCGCCCGGCGCCTCTGGGCCGCGGTGACGATCCGCGTGGCCTGGGAGCTGTATCGCCAGGGGATCCGCCCTTCGGGGGCGATCCTCCACGACGCCCGTGAGCACGCGCTCCTGTCGATCCCCGACGGCGTGGATCGTGAGCAGGCGGAGGAGCTCTCGGCGCACTTCACCCAAGAGTACCTGGGCCGCGCCCGACACGGTCGGTATCGCCCCGCGCCGCCCGAGCAGGACCCGATCGTCTGCCGCCCGTCCTGGCGCCCCCGGCTGATCACGCTCTTGGACCCCGTCGGTGAGGTCGTGCTGCGGCTCACCTATGGCGACGGCATGAGCCTGGAGCAGATCGAGCGCCTCACCCGCGTCGATCGGGTGGTCCTGCGCGGCGCCCAGGAGGGTGTGCGGAGCGCGCTGCGGGCGCTCATCGACGAGGATCGCCTCGACACGCGCGGCCTCGATCTCCCCGCCCTCGATCGCCTCTTGGGCCGCGTCGCCCGCACCCCGGCGCCGGACTGTGAAGGCGGCGAGGAGCTGCTGAGCGTCGCGGGGCTCCAGCACGCCGAGCGCTGCCCCCGCTGCGCCCGGGGTGTGCGCCTGCTGCGCGGCGGCGTGTTGTTGCCCGGTGAGCTCGCCTGGCCCGCCCAAGGCTTCTCCCGGGGTGAGCACGTCACCTCGGTGCTCGTGCTCAACCTGCACCCCGACGCGCGGTTTCACCGAAAGGCCGTCTGTGAGCAGTTCGCCGGGGCCTCGCTCCGCGCCGATGAGGACGCGCTCCTGATCGATCCCGACCGCATCGAGGGCCACGCGCCGCTCCTGCACATGCTCGCCGAGCAGGCCACCCCCCGCCGGGAGCACCTGCGCGGCGTGCTCGTCCGTGGGTATGGCCGCTGGACCCGCGCTGGGCTCATCGGCCCCGTCGCGGGGGCCGCCGTGGAGCTCTGCCGAGCCCGGCCTTGGGGTGAGGTGGACGGCGCCGGGCCCTTGCCCGAGCCCCTGCCCGAGCCGCCCTCCGCCGCCCGCTGGTGGTCCGCGGCCTTGCTCGTCACGCTCCTGGCGATGCTCGTGGGCAGCCGCGCGTTGACCCCGCCCGATCCCGAGCCCCGTTACCCCATCTCGGCCTCGGTCTTGCCCGTCGAGGGCGGCCGCCGCGTTCGTTTTGATGTGGACGAGCTCGCCTATGTGCTCGTCGTCGTCACCCGAGACGGCGTGCCGACGCCGCTGCTCACCGCCCAGCACCCCTCGGACAAGGGTGAGCTGGCCACGGGCGTCGGCGACTTCGTCGTGGACCCGGGCCCCGGCCTCACCCTCATCGCCACTTCAGCCTCGCCGTTTGACGACGTGGCGCCGCTCTTCGCCGCCGTCGCCGGGGAGGCCGACCCCGTCCGCAGCCTCGCCGAGCGCCTGCGTGTGGTGGCCCCCGACGCCGACGTCTGGGTAGAGTCGAGTCGCCCATAATGGCCGTCACCCCGCTCGACCTCCTCCAGCGCGAGTTCCCCGAGTCTCGGCGCGGCTACGACCAAGCCGCCGTGCGCGCCTTCTTGGAGGAGGCCCGGGAGTCTCTGGAGGACGCGCTGCGTGAGGTCCGCACCCTGCGCGAGCAGCTTCGGGAGCGCGATCAAAAGGTCGCGGATCTCCAGGCCGAGCGCGACGAGGTGCGGCAGACCTTGATGGTCGCCCGGCGCCTGAGCGAAGACCTCGCCGCCGACGCCCGCCGCCAGGCCGACCTCTTGTTGGGCGAGGCGCGGCTCCAAGCCCAGGTGATCATCTCGACCACCTACGACGAGCACCAGCAGCTCGTCGCCCAGGTCGTGCAGCTCAAGGCCCAGCGCCACCGCCTCACCGCCGATCTGCGCGCCGTCTTGGAGGCCCACCGCCGCGCCTTGGAGGACCAGGAGCGCATGAGCGGCGAGCCGTGAACGAGGACGCCCTCGCGGCGGCGGTGCAAGCCCGGGGCGCGACGACGACGATCCTCACCCTGCGCGTGACGCCCAACGCCAAGAAGGCGGCGGTCTCTCTGCGCGAGGACGGCGTGCTCCTCGTGCGGGTGGCCGCCCCAGCCGTCGAGGGCGCGGCGAACGCGGAGCTGCTGCGGTGGCTCACCCGGGACGTGCTCGGCCTGCCCCGTGGCGCGGCGACGCTCACCCACGGGGCGTCCAGCCGGGATAAACGCGTGGAGGTGTTGGCGCCGGTCGGCGACGTCACCCGCCGCCTCCGTGAGCTCCTGACCCCATGACCCTCGATCCGCGTCTCCCCTCCCCCCTGCCGCCGAGCTGGCGTGTGGACCTCCACTGCCACACCGACCGCAGCGACGGGCGGCACAGCGCGGACGAGCTCCTGCGCGCCGCGGCCTTGGGCGGCATCGACGTGTTGGCCATCACCGATCACGACCTGCCCCCGGCCTGGCCCGCGGGCCCGGTGGAGATCGAGGGCCGCCCGATCTGGCTCCTGCACGCCGTCGAGCTGACCGGGGTGTGGGAGGGCGTCGAGCAGCACCTCCTGGTGTATTTTCCTGGCGAGATGCCCCAAGACTTCCGCGCCCTCTGCCGCTCCCGCGCCCAGGTGCGCGCCGCCCGGTACGACGAGGCGATCCGCCGCCTGGGCCTCGGCGGCCTGGCCCCCGCCGATGACGCCGCCTTGGCCGGAGAGCGCGCCCTGACGAGCTTTCATCTGGCGCAGGCGATGGTGCAGGCCGGGCACGCCAAGAACCGCGCTGAGGCCTTCGGGCGCCTGGGCAAGCTCATGCCGATTCAAGACCTGCCCTTCGCTGAAGGGATCCGCCTCGCGCGGGAGGCCGGCGGCGTCGCGGTCTGGGCCCACCCCGAGCTGCACCGGGCGATGGCCTGGACGGGCAAGCTCGCGAAGGTCGGCCTACAAGGCATGGAGGGGATCCGCCCGGGCTTGGGCAAGAGCGTCCGCAACACCCTGCGCACCTTGAGCCGCAAACATGGCGTGTTCTTGGCCGGGGGCTCGGACTGGCACGGCTGGCACCCGATGCGCCTCGGCGACTTCACCCTCGACGCCCAGCAGGCCGCGCCGTTCGTGGCGGCCTTGGGGCGCGGATGAGCGGCAAGCGGGTCGTCATCATCGGCGCCGGGGTCGTGGGCCGGGCGCTCACCCGGGCGCTGCACGCCCGAGGGGACCAGGTCACCGTGCTCTCGCCCAAGCCGGTGAACCTGCCCGCGCTGTGGCGCCTCACCGACGCCGTGAGCGGCGAGGGCCTCCGCCGAGGGGTGCGCGGCGCGCAGATCGTCGTCTTCGCCGCCTCCGCCCAAGACCCAAAAGGCGCCGATGAGGTGCTGCGCCTCGGGGCCCACCACGCCGCCGCCGCCGCCGCCCACGCCGGGGCCGAGCGCTTCGTGCTCATCGGCCCCGTCGGCGCCCGGGCGGGCAACATCTCGTCTAGCCTCCGCGCCCACCACGAGGGCACCCTCGCCGCCCGACGCCTCATCGCCGAGGCCCGCACGATCCGCCTGCCGTGGCTGTTTGGTGAGGGGGACCAGCTCCTCGACCCCTGGCTGGAGCGCGCCCGCCAAGGCCGCCGCCTGCCCGTCCCGGCCTCGGCGGCGCCGATTGACCCCCTTTGGCTCGGCGACGCTGTGCGGGCGCTCCTCAAGGCCGTCGATGAGCCCTTGCCGTCCTTGGTCACCGAGCTGCGTGGCCCCGAGCGCCTGGGCCTAGATGACCTCGCCGACCGCGTGGGCAAGCTCTTTGGGGTCAAGCGCACCCTCCTTCGGCCCTGGCCCCAGCGCCCTGAAGACCTCCGTCGCCTGCCCGAGCAGCAGACCGGCCCCGACCAGTGGGGTGAGCTGGGCCTGGGCGACCGCCTGCGCATCGGCGAGCACCTGGAGCGCAGCGTCAAGCAGCGCTACGGCTGAGGGTGCGCGCGCCTTGTTCATTGGCGCGCCGTCGCCGTTTGGGTTAGCCGTGGGGGAAACCTGGAACAGGAGTCCCTCGTGGCCGATACCCTCGCGTTCTTCAATGAGTACCTCCCCGCCAAGATCGCCAAGGATCCTTCGCTCAAGCTCATCGGCAAGGTCTTCTTGTTCAAGATCACCGGCGCTGGCGCCTGGACGTTGAACCTCACCGAGGGCACCGTCGTCGAGGGTGAGCCCGCCACCAAGGCCGACTGCACGGTCACCTGCGACAAGGACAACTGGGAGAAGATGCTCGACAAGCCCGCGCTCGCGATGCAGCTCTTCATGACCCGCAAGCTCACCGCGGACAACGTCGGCCTCGCCACGAAGCTCCAGCAGATCCTCGGCTGATTCGCCCCGGCTGATTCTCCTTCGCGGAGACAAAGAGGCCCACCCCGCTCGGGTGGGCCTTCTTGTTTTTGCCGCCGAGGCGCCGCTCAGAGCGAGCGACGCTTGAGCCAGAAGCGCAGCGCCAGCGCCACGGCGAGGCCAGGGGCGCCCAGCACGGAGATCAGCCCCACGAGGATGCCCTGCAGGCCGGTCATCGTGAGCAGGCCGCTGGAGCCCTCGGAGGTGCGTGAGGCGATCTGGTCCTCCTCATCGACCATCCAGGCGACGGCGTTGCGCAGGACATCCTGGTTCTGGCCCTGGGCGAGCAGGCCGTTCCCGGCGAAGTCGGAGTCACCGATGACGAGCACACGCCCGCCGGGGTTCCGCCCACGCGCCGGGGCGGCGGCGACGGCGGGCTCGGCCGGCGCGGCGGGCTCCTCGGGCGCAGCGGCAGGGTCTACCGGCGCAGCGGCCGGGTCCACCGGCGCAGCGGCAGGGTCTACCGGCGCGGCAGGGTCCACCGGCGCCGGGGCGAGGCTCAGGCCTCCACCGGGCAGGCTCATGTCGCCGACCGGCACGACGGAGGGGTCCACGACCTCGACGACGGCCATCATCGGCACGCCGCCGATGAGGTCCACGCCCTCGTCCGGGCTGGGCATCACCCCGGCGGTGACGAAGCTGAGGTCGGTCTCGGCCCAGCTCTGGGGGCTCGTCCGGGCGAGCTCCTGCACGTTGTAGCCCTCGACGTCCGGCCCCTTCCGCACCGAACGCACGGTGCGCAAGAGCGCGATGGCCTTCATGTCGTTGACGATGGGGTGGAAGTCCATCGAGGACTTGTCGAGCACGATGTAGGACGGGTCGCCGCCCTCAAGCTGGTAGTTGGGGTTGTTCTCCAGCACGAGGTCGTTCCCGACGATGAGGCCGTAACGGCTCAGGTCGGCGGCGGTCTCATCGGCGACGAGGGGGTCGATCAGCACGATGAGGTGCCGCCCCTCGGCCACATGCCGGGCCAACATCTCCCGCTCTTGGGGCGCGAGGTCGGACTGGGGCCCGGCGACGATGACCACCTCGCAGTCTGCGGGCACCGCGCCCTCTTTGAGGGGCACGAAGGGCTTGGCCTTGTAGTTCTGGCCCTCCATCTTCACGACCATGCCGCCGATGCCTTCAGCGCTGGCGTCGTCGTCTACCTCACGCTCGCCGTGGCCCGTCGTGAAGCAGATCGTGTGCTCCTTCGACGAGCTGAGCCGCAGGATGGCGTTGGTGAAGGGCTCCTCCTTGAAGTCGGTCTCCAGGCGCTGACGTTTTTCGCCCTGAACGAGCACCACCGTGCCAAACGACGAGGTGATCGCGTACTCCTGGGCGAGCAGGGGCTCTTGCACCGGGTCCACGAGCTTGAGCTGGAGCTTGTCGGTGTGGGCGGTGTAGCCCTCGACCAGATCCCGGAAGCTGTCCTCTTCAGGGCTGCTCGTCTGGAAGAAGCCGAGCACGGTGACGGGCTCGGTGAGGCCCTTCGCGACGGAGACGCTGTGGTCGGAGAGCGTGTAGCGGCCTTCAGAGGTGAGGTCCCAGCGCTTGTCATAGCGCTTGGCGAGCACGTTGGCGGCGATGGTGACCCCGAACGCCAAGGCCACGGAGAGCGTCGCGCCGGTGCCGTACCGCACGGCGCGGGACTGGGAGACCTCGCTGAGCTCCTCACGGTCGAGCCAGAGGTAGAGCACGAGCAGCACCGAGCCGACGACACCAACGCCGACGACCTGGGGGCTCTGCTGCTCCAGGAGCCAATAAGCGACGAGGAAACCGACGACGAGCAGGCCGCCGAGCAGGCCCGCGCCGCGGATGAGTGTGGTCTTCATGGCGGTCCCTTAGCTCCAGCGGTAGGCTTCGACCCGCTGGTGGGTCGCGAAGAGGAAGAAGGAGATAAAGCTCAGGTAGTACGCCACATCTCGCGTGTGAATGAGGCCCTTGGTGAGGTCCTCCATGCGGTTGATGAGCGACGCGAAGCCGATCACCTCAGCGGCGAGGCCCGACGTAGACGCCTCGGCCCAGCCGAGCACCCACAACAGCAAGAGCATGACGAAGCCGAGCACCAACGAGACGACCTGGTTCTCGGTGAACGACGAGGTCACGAGGCCCACGGAGACGAACGCCCCGGAGAGCAGAAACATCGCCAGGTAGCTCGACACGACCACGCCGATGTCGGGGTCGCCCAGGTAGAACAAGATGCCGATGTAGTGCAGGGTGCAGGCCAACATCACCGCGATGAAGCCCATGGCGCCCAGAAACTTGCCCAGGACGATCTCGGTCGTGGTGATCGGGCTCGTGAGCAGGAGCTCCAAGGCGCGGGTCTTGCGGTCTTCAGCGAACAGCCGCATCGTGAGCGCGGGCACGATGAACAGGAGGATGATCGCCGTGTTCCCGAAGAAGGGCGCGACGAGGTACTCGTTGAGGTTCATGTCCGGGGCGCCATACGGCGAGAACGCCTGCTCCGCGGACTGCATGGAGTAGAGGCTCACCAAGGCGGTGAAGAAGAAGCCGGTGATGAGCAAGAACGCCGAGAGCGCCAGCCACCCGACGGGGGTGGCGAAGTAGGCGGAGAGCTCGCGGCGGGCGATGGCCAGGATGTTGCGCATCAGGGGTTCGCTCCCATCGTGAGGCGGAGGTAGATCTCTTCGAGCCGCGCCCGGCCCGAGAGCTCCAAGAGGCCGAACGGCGCGGCGGCGTTGGCGACGTGCTCGCGGCGGTCACCGTCCGTGGTGAGGCGCAGGCGGCCCTCCCCCTCGTCCACCACGGCGCTCACGCCCGCGACGGACCGCAGCGCGGCCACAGCGGCGTCGCCTGGGCGGGCCACGGCGACCGTCACCGTGCGCTGCTCCCCGCCGAGGCGCTCGATGTCGTCTTCAGCGACGATGCGCCCCTTGTTGATGATGATCACCCGACGGCAGATGGCCTCAATGTCGGCCAACACATGGGTCGAGAGGATGATCGTGCGTTTGTCCTCGACGAGATCGTGGAGCAGGTCGCGGATCTCGACGCGCTGGGCGGGGTCGAGGCCGGAGTTGGGCTCATCGAGGATGAGCACCTCGGGGTCGTGGACCAAGGCCTGGGCCAGGCCGACGCGCTGGCGATAGCCTTTGGAGAGGTGCTCGATGATCCGGTGGCCGACCTGGGAGAGCCCGACCCGGGCGATGGCCCGCTCGGCGGCGGCGACGGGATCCTTGACCCCCTTGAGCTGCCCGGCGAAGGCGACATAGTCCCGCACGACCATGTTGGGGTAAAGCGGCGGCACCTCGGGGAGGTAGCCGATCCTGCGCTTCACCTCGCGGGCGTCGGTGAAGACGTCGCGACCATCGACGGTCGCCCGGCCTTCAGTGGCGCCCAAGGAGCCGGTGAGGATGCGCATGGTGGTGGACTTGCCCGCCCCGTTGGGACCGAGGAAGCCGACGACCTGCCCTTTGGGCACCTCGAAGCTCACGTCTTCGATGGCGGTGGTGGCGCCGTAGCGCTTGGTGAGATGTTCGACCCGGATCATTCAGCAGGACTCCTGGACCCCCACGGGTAATCCGGGGGGCGGGCTCGTCAAGCCCCACCGCCCCATTCGCTTGCCCGGGCGAGTTGATTTCCCTCCCGGTTCGGGGCTAAGCTATGTCACGCAACCGCAAGAGGCTGACATCCATGCGCGCACCCGTCCTTGGTCTGACCCTGGCTCTTCTGACCTTCACGGCCTGCAAAGAGTCGTGGACGTTGGGGGACGGCGACGGCGACGGTGTCCTCGTCACCGACGGCGACTGCGACGACAACAACCCTGACGTCAACCCTGGCGCCTCAGAGGTCTGGTACAACGGCGTCGATGAGAACTGCGACGGCCTCGACGCCGACAAAGACGGCGACGGCTTCGTGGACGCGGCCTATGTCGCCGCCTTCCCGGATTGGCAGACCCTCTTCCCCCTCCATGCCGGGCTCAGCGAGGGCGACTGCTGGGACGACCCCGACGACGGCGCGTTCTTGGAGGAGGCCGTCGCGGACGGTGGCTCTCTCACGCCCGACCTCGTCTCCCCCGTCGCTGAAGACGTCTGGTACGACGGCGTAGACCAAGACTGCGACGGATCCAACGACTTCGACCAAGACGGCGACGGCTTCGACAGCGCCAACGACCAGAAGGCCGACGGCAGCGTCGGCGATGACTGCGTAGACGGCAGCGCCAACGACGAGGTCTTTGAGGACACCTGCTCCGGCGAGCTCATCACCGTAGACCCCGAAGACGCCGCCAGCGTCAACCCCGACGCCACCGACACCTTCTACGACGGCGTCGATCAGAACTGCGACGGCGCCGACGACAACGACGCCGACGGCGACGGCTACGCGGTGTGCAACGAGTGCGACGACACCGACCCCGACACCTTCCCCTCGGACATCCCCGAGATCTGGTACGACTGCCAAGACCAGAACTGCGACGGCAACGACGGCGACCGCGACGGCGACAACTACGTCGACGCCGAGTACACGGCCTCGTGCACCGACTGGGCGACGATCAACCCCGGCAAAGAAGACGGCGACTGCTGGGACGACATCACCGACAGCGACCCCGACTACTCGGCGATCAACGGCAACCCCAAGCTCAGCCAAGCCGACGTTCACCCCGACGCTGAAGACATCCCCTACGACGCCGTAGACGCCGCCTGCGACGGCGACACGTATGAGTTCGACGCCGACCAAGACGGCTTCGACAGCGACGCCGAGCCCCAACGCGACGGCGTGCGCGGCGACGACTGCCACGACGACGTGGCCTCGGCCTACCCCGGCGCCACTGAAGAGTGCGACACCGAGGACATCGACCACGACTGCGACGGGAACCTCAACGACCCCAGCGCCTTGGGCTGCGTGACCTTCTACACCGACGTCGACAAGGACACCTACGGCACCACGTCGAGCCAGTGCCTCTGCGAGGCCGAGGGCACCTACACCTCGAACAACAACGACGACTGCGACGAC
>JBEAVX010000362.1:0-4399 GCA_041160755.1 Pseudomonadota bacterium | reverse complement strand
GCCCACAGGCGGCGCCGCCGAGCTCACCTTGTTCATGGCGGTGTGGACGCCGGGCTCGTACCTGGTGCGGGAGTACAGCCGCCACGTCGAGGGCGTGTTGGCGAGCGGCCCCGACGGCGCGCCGCTGACCGTCACCAAGACCAGCAAGAACCGCTGGGTGGTCAACACCCAAGGCCTCGACGCCGTGCAGGTGAATTACAAGGTCTACGCCCGTGAGCTGGGCGTACAGACGAACTTCGTAGACCCTGAGATCGCCGTGCTCAACGGCGCGCCGACGTTTTTGAGCGTCGTGGGCCGTGGCGAGACACCCCACACGGTCAAACTAGAGCTGCCCGCCGCTTGGGCCGCCTGCGAGACGGGCCTCGACGCCCACCCCGACGGCCAGCCCTGCCACTTCACCGCCGCGAGCTACGATGAGCTCGTCGATAGCCCGATCCTGCTGGGCAACCCCACGGTGCTGCCCTTTGAGGTGATGGGCGTGCCCCACCGCCTCGTCATCGCCGGGGACCAAGGTCTGTGGGACATGGACCGCGCCATGAAGGACGTGCAGCGGATCGTCGAAGAACAAGCCGGATTTTGGGGCGGGCTGCCCTATGATCACTACGTCTTTCTGACCGTCGCCGATGAGGGCAGCGGCGGCTTGGAGCACCTCGACTCCACCCTGCTGCTCACGAACCGCTGGCGCGGGGCCGATGACGAGGAGTGGAAAGACTTCTTGGGCCTCGTGAGCCACGAGCTGTTCCACGCCTGGAACGTCAAGCGCCTGCGCCCTCAAGGGTTGGGGCCGTTTGAGTACGAACAAGAGGTCTACACCGAGAGCCTGTGGGTGGCCGAGGGGCTCACGGCCTACTACGATGATCTGCTGCTCGTGCGCGCCGGGCTCATCACCGAGAGCGACTACCTCACCCGGCTCTCCCGGGCGATCAGCGCGTCGATGACCCCGCCCGGGCGTAAGGTGCGCAGCGTCGCCTTGTCGAGCTTCGACGCCTGGATTCGGCACTATCGGGCCGATGAACACAGCACAAACAGCGCCGTGAACTACTACAGCAAAGGCACCGCCGTCGGGTTTGTGCTGGATATGGAGATCCGCCGGGCCACAGGCGGCGCGCGGTCGCTGGACGACATGATGCGCCTTCTGTGGGCGCGGCACCAGACCGGCCCGGGCTACACCCCGGCGGACGTGCGCGCGGCGGCGAGCGAGGTGGCCGGGGAAGACCTCGGCCCGCTGTTTGACCAGATCGTCGACGGCACGGCGGAGCTGCCGCTCACCGACGCGCTCGCCTGGGCGGGCCTCAAGCTGCCCGAGGCGGATGACGAGGTGGACGCCTGGCTCGGCCTGAACACCAACGAGAGCGGCGGGCGCCTCACCATCTCGACGATCGTGCGGGATGGCCCGGCCTGGACCCACGGCTTGAGCGTCGGTGACGAGCTCCTCGCGCTGAACGGCCTCCGCGCCAGCGCGGACGTGCTCAACCGCGTGATGAAGACCTTGGAGCCCGGCGAGGCGCTCACCGTCGTGCTCGCCCGGCGCGGCGTGGTGAAGACGATCGAGGTGATTCTGGCCCCGCGCCCGTTCGACGCCTGGACCCTGTCCGTGGACCGAGGCGCCGTGGGCCCGGCGGTGAACCACCGCGAGGCCTGGCTGGGCACGCCCTGAGGATCATGTCACCCGACCGTCCCTGAGCCGCGCCAAGGGCCGTGTATACTCTCCGGGTCACCCCCCTACGGCCAGGAGAGCCCCATGCGTCGTGCCGCGCTGCCCTTGTTTCTGCTGGTCATGTCCGCCTGTAATCCCGATCAAGACAAGGTCACAGACGGCCTGGACACCTCGGACACCGGCGACTCCAGCGACACCGCGCCCGTCGATGCCGATGGAGACGGGGTGCCCGCCGCCCTCGACTGCGACGACAACAACGCCGACGTCAACCCTGGCGCTGAAGAGACCGCCTACAACGGCCTCGACGACGACTGCGACGAGACCACTCCCGACGACGACCTCGACGGTGACGGCTTCATCGCCGCAGACGACTGCGACGACAACAACGCCGACGTCAACCCCGGCGCCGAGGAGAACAGCTACAACGGCCTCGACGACGACTGCGATGTGACCACGCCTGACGACGACCTCGACGGCGACGGCTTCTTCGCCGCTGAGGACTGCGACGACAGCGACAGCGCGACGAGCCCCGACGCCGAGGAGACCGCCTACAACGGCCTCGACGACGACTGCGACGAGACCACTCCCGATGATGACCTCGACGGCGACGGCGCGGTGCTCAGCCTGGACTGCGACGACGACGACGCCGGAGTGGGCCCAGAGGCCGAGGAGATGGCCTACAACGGCCTCGACGACGACTGCGACGAGACCACTCCCGACGATGACATTGACGGCGACGGCTTCGGGCTCAGCGAGGACTGCGACGACGACTCGGACGAGGTCAACCCCGACGCCGAGGAGGACTGTGACGGCATCGACAACAACTGTGATGGATTGACCGACGACGGCGCCGCCGCGCCGACGACCTGGTACGCCGACCTCGACCTGGACGGTTACGGCGATGACGCCGTGATCCTGAGCGCCTGTGACGCGCCGACAGGCTACATCGAGCGGAGCGGCGACTGTGACGACGACGAGCTTCAGGTCAACCCAGGGGCCAACGAGGTCTGCAACGACGGCATCGACAACGACTGCGACGGTGGCGTGTCGGGCTGCGGCTTCTCCAACGTCTTCCCCCTGGCCGACTGCGACGCCAAGATCATCGGCGCCGCCGATTACGATCACCTCGGCTACGGGCTCTACGCCGCTGGAGACCTCGACGGTGACGCCCTCGGCGACCTTGTGATCGGCGCGGTGAGCTTCAAGCCCTCCCTGAGCGACGCCTTCGTCTACGCCGTGCGCGGCGACGTGACGGGCACCTACGACGTCGGCACGAGCAGCGCGTCTACCCTGCTCACCCTAGACAGTGAGCAGGGCAAAGACGCCTTGGGCGCAGGGGTCGGCATCGCGGGGGACCTCACCGGAGATGGGGTAAACGACCTCATCGCCGGGGCGCCCTACTACGTTGACTCCGTGTACAAGGCGATCTACATGGGCTCCACCTACGTCGTGCCCGGGCCGCTGGGCGCCTCAGGGCTCAGCGGGCGCGCCGACATCCAGACGGTCGCCGCCACGGAGATCAACGGACTGAACGGGACCTACACCAGCGGCGGGCGTCTGTACGCTGTACACGACTACTCCGGGAACAGCGTCGATGGGAGCGGCGACTTCAACGGCGACGGCATCAACGATCTGGTGATCAACTCCGCGTGGATGGTGCGCCCCGAGGATGACGCCGCCGCGTTCGTGTTTTATGGTCCCGTTGACGCGGGCACGCTCACCGTGTCGAATGCTGACGCCATCATCACGAACCCTGTCGTCTCGATCACCCCCTACGCGATCCTGCGGGTGGCGAACATCGGCGACGTGAACGGGGACGGCCAAGACGATCTCGGCCTGGGCAACTTTTATGACAGCGGCGGCGGCGTGCAGCGCGGCGCGCTGTACATCTTCTACGGCCCCCTCGACCCGGTGAACGACACCTCCACCGCGGATGTCGTGATCACCGGCGGCTATGACGGCGAGCTGTTCGGCTTTGTCCACGGATCGCAGTCCGGCGCCGACCTCAACGATGACGGCATCGGCGACCTGCTCGTGGGGAGCACCGGCACCCACGCCGCCGGGGAGCTCGCCGGGGCCTCCTACATCTTCTACGGGCCGCTCTCCGGGAGCCTCACCACCGCGGATGCGGACGTGACCTTCCCCGGAGAGGCCGCCGGGGACGAGGCCGCCGACCTCGCCGCCGTTGGTGACATCAACAACGACGGCTACCAGGACGTGCTCATCGGCGCCGATCACTACGACGGGGCCGGCGGCGCTGACTCCGGCGGCGCGTTCTTGTTCTACGGGCCGCTGGGCTCAGGCACCCTGCCCTTGCTGAGCGCCGACGTCGTCTTCCACGGCGAGCAGCCCGGGGATCAAGCCGGGTTCTGGCTCAACGGTCTGGGCGACGCCAACGGAGACGGCGTGGACGATCTCGCGTTCTCGGCGGCCTACGCGGCGGCTGGGGGTATCGAGCGTGGCGCGGTCTATCTGTGTATGGGTGAGGGCCTCTGAGGCGCCGCGCCACGACGGGGCGGCTCCGACGACGGAGCGCCCCTTCGCGCCGCTCACCACCATTTAAACAGGCTGGGGGTGAGCGGCTCCTTAGGGACGCTGCGCAGCAGGAGGCTACGCCAGAGGTGGTCGACGTCTCGATCATGGCGATACTCGACGATGACGTCCTCGGTGATGGCGCCGGGGTGGATCACCCGACAGTCGCAGGGCACGGACTCGTCCAGCTCCCCAAAGGTCACCTCGCCC
>JBEAVX010000803.1:0-3118 GCA_041160755.1 Pseudomonadota bacterium | reverse complement strand
CGCCCCATGACTGACCAGGTTCAATCCGTCGCCCTCCATGAGGCCGCGAGCCGTCGATACTTGAGCTACGCGCTCTCGGTCATCACCTCCCGCGCGCTGCCCGACGTGCGGGACGGCCTCAAGCCCGTGCAGCGCCGCATCCTCTACGCGATGTCCCACAACCTGCACCTGCGGCCTGACGCGCGGCACCGCAAGTCCGCGGCCATCGTCGGCGAGGTGATGGCGAAGTACCACCCCCACGGCGACCAGTCGATCTACGACGCCATGGTGCGCCTGGCCCAGCCCTTCTCCCAGCTCCACATGCTCGTGGACGGCCAGGGCAACTTCGGCAGCTTAGACGGCGATCCCCCGGCGGCGATGCGTTACACCGAGGCCAAGCTGCGGCCCTTGGCGATGGAGCTTTTGGAGGAGCTCGGCCAGCACACCGTCGATCTGCGCCCGAACTACGACGGCCAGTACTTCGAGCCCGTCGTGCTGCCCGCGCGGTTCCCGCAGCTCTTGGTGAACGGCTGCGAAGGCATCGCCGTCGGCATGGCCACCCGGGTGCCGCCGCACAACCTGCGTGAGGTGCTCGACGCCTGCGTGCTGCTCATCGACGAGCCCGAGGCGCCCTTAGAGAAGGTGTGCCGCAAGGTGCGCGGCCCCGACTTCCCCACCGGCGGCGAGCTGCTCAACTCCGCTGAAGAGCTGCGGGAGATCTACGCCACGGGCCAAGGCTCGGTGACTGTGCGGGGCTCCGCCGTGCCCGAGCGCCAGGGCAAAAAAGCCCTGCTCATCCTCACCTCGATCCCCTACGCCCAGAACAAGGCGGATCTCGTCAAACGTATCGGCGAGCTGATCTCCGAGCGCGCCTTGCCCCAGCTCCTCGACGTGCGCGACGAGTCCACCGACGACGTGCGTATCGTGCTGGAGCTCCGCCGCCCTGAGGACGAGGGCGCCGCGCTCGCCTATCTCTACAAACACACGCCGCTCCAGCAGCGTTACCACATCAACCTCACCGCGCTGGTCCCCACCGACAACGCTGAGGTCTGTGTCCCCGCCCGGCTGAACCTGCGGGATCTCCTCAAACATTGGCTCACCTTCCGCCTGCTCACCGTGCGCCGCCGGTTTGAGCACGAGCTGCGGAAGCTCCGCGAGGCCATCCACATCTTGGAGGCCTTCGCGATCCTGTTCAACGCCTTGGACGAGGCGATTCAGATCATCCGCTCGTCCGAGGGCAAACGGGACGCCGCCGAGAAGCTCATCGAGCGGTTTGACCTCGACGAGATCCAGGCCGACGCCATCTTAGAGACGAAGCTCTACAAGCTCGCGAAGCTGGAGATCAACGCCATCCTCGCCGAGCTCACCGCCAAACGAATCGAGGCCGCGCGCATCGAGGCGCTGCTGTCGTCCGAGGCCGCGCTGTGGTCTGTGGTGCGGGATGAGCTCCTCAAGCTGCGCGACGTCCACGCCCAGAAGCGCCGCACGAAGATTCTCGGCGAGGTCGAGGTCGAGACCTACAGCGAGGCGAACTACATCGTCGCTGAAGACGCCTGGGTCATCCTCACCCGCGACGGCTGGCTCAAGCGCCAGTCCTCGTTCACCGACATCGCCAAGATCCGCGTTCGTGACGGCGACAGCGTCGGCTGGGTGGCGCTCGCGTCTACCCGGGCCACGGTGAGCATCTTCACCGACCAGGGCGGGGCCTACACCCTACGCGTAGACGACATCCCCGCCACCTCGGGCCACGGTGAGCCGGTGCAGAAGCGCTTCCGCTTCGCCGACGGCGAGCGGGTCGTGGCGCTGATGTCACACGATCCCCGGGTGCTGCCCAAGGCCCTGGCCCCGCCGAGCGAACCTGACGAGCCCCCAGCGCCCCACGTCGTCGCGGTCACCCGCCAGGGTCGCGGCTTACGCATCGCGCTCGACGGCTTCGTAGAGCCCTCCACCCGCAGCGGCCGCCGCTTCATGAAGGTGGACGACGCCGGAGACGGCGTGCTCGTCGTGTGGCTCAGCGCGGGCACCGAGATCGTGAGCTTGGCCTCTGAGGGCGGCAACATGCTCGCCTACCCCGTCGCCGAGCTCCCCGTGGTGAAGGCCGCCGGGCGCGGCATCATGGCGATGAAGCTCAACGAGGGCGACACGGTCTTCGCCTTTGAGCTCGCGCGCACCCCGGCCGAGGGCGCCTTGGTGCGCACGCCCCAAGGCCGCGAAGAGATCGCGCGGCTCTCGAAGTTCGGCGGCAAACGTGGTGACAAAGGCGGCGTGGTGATCAAACGCGGCGGCTTCGTCGAGTGGGCGCGCACGCCCCAGCTCATCGTGCCGCCGAGCCAGGAGGGCACATGAGCAGCAAGGGGGCCTATACCGAGCACGACATCACCGTGCTGGAGGGCCTGGAGGCGGTGCGCCGTCGCCCAGGCATGTACATCGGCTCAACGGGCACCGACGGCCTGCACCACCTGGTCTGGGAGATCGTCGATAACGCCGTAGACGAGGCCATCAACGGCCACGCCAGCTACCTCTCGGTCACCATCCACAAAGACGGCCGCACGGTCACCGTCTCCGACAACGGTCGCGGCATCCCCGTCGGGATCGTGCCCAAGTACGGCAAGAGCGCGCTTGAGCTCATCCTCACCACGCTTCACTCCGGCGGCAAGTTTAACCAAGAGAACTACGCCACCTCCGGCGGCCTGCACGGCGTCGGCTCGTCTGTGGTGAATGCGCTCTCGACGCGGCTGCAGGCGCGGGTGCGCCGCGACGGCAAGGAGTGGTCGCAAGAGTTCCGCCGGGGCGCGCCCAAGGCGCCCATCGCCGAGATCGGCCCCGCCCGAGGCACGGGCACGTCGATCACCTTCACGCCCGACCCCCAGATCTTCGGCGATCTCAGCTTTGACGGCGCGCTCATCCGCGACCGCCTGGAGATCAAGGCCTACCTCAACGCCGGGCTGCGTGTCGTCTTCCGCGACGAGGTGAGCGGGGCGAACGTCGAGCTGCGCCACGAGGGTGGGCTCTCCGACCTGCTCCAGCACCTCCTGCGCCAGGCCGAGCAGCGCCCCTTGGTCGAGCCCTTCACCCTGCGCCGCGAAGGCGAAGGTTTGGTGCGCACCGAGCTTGAGCTCACCTGGACCGAGTCCAACCG
>JBEAVX010000778.1:0-3180 GCA_041160755.1 Pseudomonadota bacterium | reverse complement strand
GGCGTCTCCGGCTGCAACCTCAAGTCGGACTACGTCGTGAAGGTCGGCGACGCCGACCCCGTGCCGCTCACGTCCATCTGCGGCTCGGCCTCGGTCACCTTCACCGCCCCCGACCTCGCGGACGGCACCTACCCGATGGTGATCCAGGACGGCCAAGGCAACAACCTGTACCCCGCCGATCCCGCCGCCTGCGAGGCCGCCGACACCGGCGACACCGCCCCCCCTGACTACTGCTCGGCCTGCCCCTGCTTGACCTACGGAGGTGCGTGATGGCACGTCTTCACCCCCTGCTCCCCACCGCCGCCATCGTGATCTGCGCCTCGTTCATCGGGGCCGAGGCCTACGCCGACACCGGCGCCGTCCGCGGTGAGGTCACCGACCAGAGCGGCCTGCCCATTCCCGGCGCCGTCGTCACGCTCTCCGGCCCGAACCTCGGCGGCGACATCTCGGTCACCACCGACGCCGAGGGCCACTTCCGCATCCCGACCGTGCCCCCGGGCACCCACGCCGTGCTCATCACCAAGGACGGCTTCGCCCCGGTGAAGCTCGCCGTCACCGTGCGCCTGGACGAGACCGCCCGCGTGCCCGTGGCGCTCACGATGAGCGAGGCGGGCGCTGAGATCATCATCGAGGAGACCCTGCCGGTCATCGACTCGACCCGCTCGGCCTTCTCGACCTCGATGGACGCCGAGCTGCTCCAGAACCTGCCTGTGGGCCGCACCTACCAGTCCGCCGTGAACATGCTCCCCGGCATCTCCGGCCGCGTGGACACCCAGTCCGGCGGCCCCGGCAACGGCAACCCGTCGGTGCGCGGCGAGGGCCAGTACGGCAACAACTACATGGTGGACGGCCTCGTCACCCGCGACCCAGCCACGAAGACCTTCGGCGCTGGCGTCAACTTTGACGCCATCCAAGAGATTCAGGTCTACACCGACGGCGTGCCCGCCGAGTTCTCTCAGGCGACGGGCATGTTCGTCAACGTCGTGACGAAGGACGGCGCTGACCAGCACTTCGGCACCGCCGGGTACTGGATCAACTTCGACGCGGATCCCGGCACCTACATGATCCTCGACGTCGCCGCTGGCGAAGAGGTCGAGACCGAGAAGCGCAACTTCATGAACCACGAGCTCGCCCTGACCGCGGGCGGCCCCTTGGTTCAAGAGAAGCTCTGGTACATGGTCGCCTTGACCGGCACGGCCTCGGACATCGAGTACGAGTCCCTCAAGGGCCTGCCCTACGTCTCCCGTGGCCTCTCCGGCATCGGGAAGCTGACCTGGTTCGCGGCGCCGGACATCACGCTGCAGTACCAGCTCAACGCCTCGGGCACCGACATCGACAACTACGAGACCTCGGGCCTCTACGCTGAGGAGGCCCAGGCCCAGTACAACTCGAAGAACCTCGGCCACACCTTCACCGCCCGGTTCACCCCGTCGAGCACCTCCGCCGTCGAGGTGAAGCTCGGCGTGAACAACTCGAACATCGACGTCAAGCCGATGAGCGGGAGCGAAGACGAGCCCCAGATCCTCGACGTGAACCAGGGCTTGTACCTCAACAACTACGACAGCTTCGACATCAACACCCGCGGTCGTCTCGGCGGCAGCCTCAAGGTCACCCAGCTCGTGGACGGCCTCTTGGGCGACCACCGCTTCAAGGTGGGCGGCGAGGCCTGGCGCGTGAGCGACTCCCGCGACCTGCTCTTCACCGGCCCCGGTGACGGCTACCAGTACCTCCGCGACACCGACGGCGGCTTCCCCTGCACGGCTGAGGCCAACTACGAGGACTGCCTCGGCTACACCCAGTACACCGACGTCGGTGACCCCCTCGGCCACGTCGGCTTCGTCGGCGGCGCCTTCATCCAGGACGACTGGCAGCCTGTGGACCGCCTCACCCTGAACCTCGGCATGCGCCTCGACGGCGAGGTGCTCTACGCCGACCAAGCGCAGGCGGCGGCGAAGGTGTACTCGGCGATCATGCCCGCGCCGCGCACGGGCCTCGCCTGGGACATCACCGGCGACTCCAAGAACGTGATGACGGTGAACTACGGCCGCTACTACGACGTCAGCGGCACCGACTTCGCCGCTTGGGGTGACGACCGCTCGTCGTTCTCCTACAGCGAATACCGCGCCAACGGCGACGGCGGCTATGACCTCGTCTGGGTGCAAGACCCCGCCGCCAACCCCCTCATCTTCTGTGATGAGAGCCTGTGGGAGAAGTCGGAGGACGCCGCGCTCGGCGAGATCTACAAGACGGCCTGTAACGGGGAGGGCCTCAAGCCTTACCACAACGACAAGGCCATCGTGGCGTACTCGCGGGAGATCCTGCCGCTGTTCAGCCTCAGCCTGCGCGGCATCTTGAGCCGCACGTCGGACCTGCCCGAAGACATCGACTACGACCTCGACTACTGGGTCATCACCAACCCGGCGAACAAGTTCCGCGACTACCGGGCGCTTGAGTTCGTCGCCCAGCGGCGCTACGACGGCAAGTGGCAGATGGTCGCGTCCTACACGCTCTCCGAGGCGAAGGGCCACATGCCCGGCCAGTTTGAGCTGTCTTCAGGCGGCCAGTCGGGCTCCGACGGCAACAACGTCGGCGTGTACGGCGACGACGTCTCCGATCCGGCGACGCGGCAGAGCTTCTTCGAGGCCGGCTATGGCTGGCTCCTCGACGGGCTCGCGGGCCTCGGCTCGGCGAACGACAGCGCCGGGTACTACGGCTACCTGCCCTACCACAGCTTCCACGCGGTCAAGCTCAACGGCTCGTACACCTTCCCCTGGGGCACCACCCTGGGCGCGGTGTACGAGTTCGACTCGGGCCACGCCTGGCAGCGGAAGGGCTACGTCGAGCTGTACGGCGACTACTACGCGATGGATGAGGGTCGTGGCACGCGGTTCATGCCGCCGGTCCACTACGTCGACTTCCGCATCGCCCACGCCTTCTCGTTCAGCGAGACGAAGAACCTGGAGATCACCGCCGACATCTTCAACCTCCCCGGGTTTGAGGCGCCGGTGACCTACATGGAGAACGACATCGACAGCTTCGGCTTGACCTTGTACCGCCAGGCCCCGCGCTCCGTGCGTCTGGGCATGCGTTACACGTTCTGAGCTGAGCCCCGACCGCGCGGCTGGGGTTCAGGCCTCAGCCGCGCTGGTGTCGCGCTGGCGCCGCCTCTGCCCCGTCTAC
>JBEAVX010000776.1:0-4054 GCA_041160755.1 Pseudomonadota bacterium | reverse complement strand
GCACGCCCGCCCTGGCGCGTTTGAGCGCCTCGGGCCGCCGTGGGAGCACGCCGTCGTGGAGTCGCGCACCGGCGAAGGCATCGGCGACGGCGTGCGCCTGACGATCCGCGCCGAGATCGGCCCCGTGAGCGCACGCTGGGAGGCCGAGCACCACGGCCACATCCCCGGCGAGCAGTTCATCGACACCCAACGCTCCGGGCCCTTCGCCCGCTGGGAGCACACCCACCGCTTCTTGGACGGGCCCACCCCCGGGACGAGCGTGCTGGGCGACAGCGTCGAGTATGAGCTGCCCATGGGTGGCCTCGGCGCCGCCGTGGCCGGTCATTATGTGGGCGATCGGCTCTCGCGCATGTTCAACTTTCGCCACGCCCGCACCGCCGCCGATCTCGCGCGGCACGCGCCCTACGGCGGTCGCGCGCTCACCGTCGCCGTCACCGGGGCGAGCGGGCTCATCGGCGGGGCGCTGTGCCCGTTTTTGACCACGGGCGGTCACCGGGTGAAGCGCCTCGTGCGTCGCGCCGCCAAGGGCCCAGACGAGGTTCGTTGGGATCCCGAGGCTGGGGTCATCGATCTCGCCGGGCTGGAGGGCGTTGACGCCATCATCCACCTCGCCGGGGAGAACGTCGGCGAGGGCCGCTGGACCGAGGCCCGGAAGGCCCGCATCCTGCAGAGCCGCGACGCGGGCACCCGCCTGCTCGCCCAGGCCGTGGCGAAGGTGGGCGTGCCCCGGCTGATCTCCGCCTCGGCGGTGGGGTACTACGGGGACACCGGCGCGGCGATCGTCGATGAGTCGAGCCCGTTGGGGCAGGGGTTTCTGGCCGAGGTCTGCGCGCGCTGGGAGGCCGCCGCCGAGCCCGCCCTCGCCGCAGGGGTCCGGGTGGCCCAGGCTCGGGTGGGCGTGGTCCTGAGCGCCCAGGGCGGGGCCCTCGGCAAGCTCTTGCCGGTGTACAAGGCTGGCGGCGGGGGCCCGGTCGGCTCAGGAGACCAGGGCTTCCCGTGGGTTCACCTCGACGACGCCGTGGACATCTTCCACCACCTGCTCATGAGCGACGATCTCTCCGGGCCGGTGAACGCCGTCGCCCCGGCGATTCAGAGCCAAGGAGAGGTGACGGATCAGATCTGCGGGCTCCTCAACCGCCCGTCGTTTGTGCCGCTCCCCGCGGCGGCGGTGCGCCTGGGCTTCGGGCAGATGGGCGTGGAGGTGCTGCTGCAAGGCCAGCGTGTGCGGCCCTCGGTGCTTCAAGGCCGGGGCTTCACCTGGCGGTTCCCCACCTTAGACGCGGCGATGCGGCATGAGCTGGGGCTGGCCTACAGCGGCTAACGCGCGACGTAGGGGCAGCTCGGGCGGAGGTCATGGAGCTCCGCCGCCGTCGCGAGGCCCAGCCAGGGCAGGCTCGGGTCGCGGAACGTGCCGCGGGTGGTCATCGAGCGGCCTTCGAGGACGCAGCCCATGGCGTAATAGCCCAAGGCCGCGCAGAAGATCTGCTTGGGTTTGTTGAGGTCGGGACGCGGGGCGAGCACGCCGCTGGCCTTGTCTTTTGTGAGCGTGAGATCGCTGCACTCCCGGTGGCCGAAGCGGTAGATCTCCTTCGTCGTCGCGTCGCGGATCGCGCCGGTCTTGAGATCGTGTCGGATCCTGCGCTCGGCCCAGGTGAGGTAGGCGCGGTAATCTTGGGCGATGGACGCCGCGGCGAGGCACTCTTGGCCGAGCTCGACGTTGTTCACCGGGCCCTCGTCCCAGTCGTGAATGCCCGTGTCACAGACCTTGAGCCCGGCCTCGGCGTAGCGTTGGGCGCCTTGGGCGTCGCCCGCGTCAAGGCGGGCGGAGGCGAGGCGATTGGTGAACATCACCTCCGTCCACCAGGCCTCCATGCGCAGCCAGCCCCGGGGATCGTTGCGGAAGGCGCGGTTGGCCGACCGGTATCGCGCCTCGGCCTCGCGGCAGAGGCCGGGCTGGCGGGGGTCGTCCTCGGGCAACATCGTGCAGGCGTTTGAGGTGAGGAGCGCCCGGGCGAGCAGGGCCTCAGGCGTCTCGCGGCCCTGGAGGGCCTCTGTGGTGACACGGTCGGCCTCGGCGAAGGTCTGCTCATCAAAAGACTGCCCGGCGAAGTGCCACCGCTGCTCTTGCACGAGCAGCAGGGCGTGCAGGCCCGCGAGGCGCGGGGTCGAGCGAATGTCCAAGGTGGACTGCGCGGCGGCGCGGGCGGCGCCCAAGAAGGCGGGATCGCTGTTGACGACCGGATCGGTCTTGTGGCGGCGAAGGGCGGCCTCGGCGTCGTTGGCGGCCTGCTCGGTGAGCTGCGTGGTCACCTGGTCGAAGGTGACCCAGGCGCCGATGGCCCCGATCACGAGGAGCAAGGCCAAGAACCACAGCGCGGAGCGGGACTTGGCGGGGGCAGGCTTGGGCGGCGGGGTGTCATCGAGCGTGAGCTCTGGCTCCTCATTGTACGTCACCGGCAATAAATCCAGCTCCAGCTCCGGCTCATCAGGCGCAGCGGCCGGGCCCCGGAGCGCCTCGGCGAGGGCGGCGGCGCTCGGGAGACGATCGTGGGGGTCGGGGGCGAGGGCCAACAGCAGGGCCTTGGCCAACACGCCCCTGGCGTCGCCGGGCACGGGCGGCAGCTCCTCAAACTCGCCCGAGACGATTCGCTCCATGATCTCGTACTCGGAGCTGCCGTCAAACGCCGGTCGCAGGGCCGCCATCTCATACAGGATCGCCCCGGCGGCGAACACGTCGGCCCGGGCGTCAACGGGCTGGCGGCGCACCTGCTCGGGGCTCATGTAGCCGAGCGTGCCGAGGCGCATGGCCATGGCGGTGCGGCGCGCGTCTTGGAACTCCTCGGGGTTGTTGAGCTTCGCGATGCCAAAGTCGAGGATCACCGGCTCTACTTTGCCGTCGGCGCGGCGCTGAATCAGCACGTTCGCGGGCTTGAGATCGCGGTGGATGACCCCCCGGCTGTGGGCGTAGTCCAAGGCGTCGAGGAGCGGGAGCGCGACGTCGCGGATCTCGTCGAGGGAGAACGGCGTCTCACGCGCGGCGAGCACCTGCTCCAAGGTGGGCGCGTCGTAATAATCCATCACCAACGCGGCGAGGCCGTCGTGGGCGACGACGTCGGTGACCCGGGCGAGGCCGGGGTGGTTGAGCTGGGAGAGGATGCGCCCCTCGGTGAGCAGTCGGGCGAGGAGGTCACGCTCGCCGTCCTCGTCTAAGCCTTGGGGTGGCCGCAAGAACTTCAGCGCGACGGGGCGCCCCAAGGCGACGTGGGTGGCCTTAAACACCACGCCCATGCCGCCTTCGCCGAGCAGACGGTCGAGGCGGTAGCGGTCAATCAGCTCACCAACTTCGGGGACTCGCACGGACTAAGCTCCCAACAGACGCAACACGCCGGCCTTGTCGGGGCCTCGCTCTAAGACCTCGCGTGGGGTGCAGCGCTCGCAGCCATGCGCGCAGGGGCAGCGCTGGAGGATGGCGCGCACCCAGCGCAAGGCCTCGGCGGTGAGGGTCGTGTCCAACGCCTCGGCGACGCCGACGCCTTGCACATGGCGGTCCACCACGCACAGTCCGGCGGGCATCCCGGCGATCGTCCCGGCGGCGATGGGGATGACCTCGACGTCCTCGTCCGACGCGAAGACCAAGGCGCGGAGGGCGTCGTCGAGGGACGCGGCGAGGTGGGCCAGGGCGCCGGGGGCGCCGCCGTCTCGGAGGAACACGCCGCGCACCCGGCTGCGGTACTGCGCGTGAACGGGCTCGTAGCGCTGGGAGCTGCCGTCTGCGGCGCGCAGGCCGCTCACGGTCTCGATGATCGTGGCCTCGTAGCTGCCGAGGCGCAGGTGCAGGGTGTCGTCCTGAAGCTCATGCACAGACTCGACGAGCACGAGCCCGTCGAGCTGAATGTGGAGCACGGGGCGGGTCAGCGGCTCGGTCACCGCGCAGGGGGCGACGAGCAGCTCGCCGCGTTTGTCATCAAACGCCTGGAGCGGCACGAGGTAACGCTGCGCGCCGACGGCGAAGACCCGCTTGGGGTAGTACCGGGTGAGGACGATGGCGCGGTCC
>JBEAVX010000353.1:0-3649 GCA_041160755.1 Pseudomonadota bacterium | reverse complement strand
GAGGCGAGGTGCACGCGGCGGGCGAGGAGCTCCTTCCCGGTGCCGTTCTCGCCGGTCAAGAGCACGGGGAGGTCTGTGGGCGCCACACGGTCGCCCAGGTCGAGCGCCGCCCGAAACGGCGGGGAGACCCCCAACATCTGACCCTCTGGCCGGGCGACGGCGAGCTGCTCCCGCAGCGCCCGCACCTCGGCCTCCAGGGCGGCGCGGGCGGCGGCGCGTTTGACGACGACGAGGAGCACGTCGGGGTCTACGGGTTTGCTCAGGAGATCGTGGGCGCCGCGCCGAATGGCCTCCAAGGCCGCCGCTTTGCCCCCGGCGCCGGTGACGACGACGACGATGGGCGGGCTCGGCAGGGCCATGAGCGCGTCGAGCACGCCGAGGCCCTCGTCTACGGACTGCGTCGGCGGCAACATCAGATCGAGGAGCACCACGGCGGGGGCCTTGGCGCGGGCGGCGGCGAGCGCCCCGGCGGCGTCTTCGGCCTCGGCGACCTCAAAGCCCTCGGCGCGCAACAACCCACGGGTGAGCCGCCGCAGCGCGGCGTCATCCTCGACCCACAACAGCGGCGTGGTCTGCGTCACGGCGCCAGGATCGCCGAGGGCGGGGCCCAGCGCAAGGGCCCGCTACAACATCTTCTCTAAGGTCCAGTCGCACTGGCCGTCGTTGAGGTACATGCCCGAGAAGGTGCCGAGCAGCTCATCGTCGCCAGAGTCCCAGTCCGCCGCGCCCGACCAGCAGTTCACCTCGCCCGTAGACGTGATCGTGCAGTCCTGAACGTCCAGGTCGAGGGGCACGAGGTCACCCTCGCCGCCGCCGTCCGCGGCGCTGAAGACGAGGGTGAAGTTGAAGTCCTCTTGACCTTCGGTGGTGGTGACGCTCAGCTCGGCGGGGCCGGAGAAGGACTCCCCGTCGGCGTCCGCCGCGAGCTCGACGCGCCAGGCGAGGGTTGGCGAGCCCTCACCGCAGGTCATCTCGCCGGTCCAGTCGCCGGAGAGCTCCACCTGGGGCCCGCAGGCCGTGAGCAGGGTGAGGAGGGGGACGGTGAGGCGCGCGGTCATCCGAGGCTCCGAGGCGATGGGGGCGATCCCCGAGGAGCTTACAACGTGTCCTCCGCGTCGGCGAAGGGCAAGCGCGTCGAGGGTGCGGGCGTCGCCGAACCCCGATATTCCCCTGCTCCCCCGAGGTCACCATGCTCCCCTTTCAGCTCCGCCCCCTCGCAGAGACCGATCTCGACGCCCTCGTGGCGCTGGACAGCGACCCCGAGGTGATGCGGTTCATCAACGGCGGCCAGCCGACGCCCCGCGCGCTGTGCGCCGAGGTCCTGCTCCCGCGTATGCTCGCGGCGGCCACCGCGCCAGGGCTCGGCTTCTTCGCCGTCGAGTCGCCCGATCGTGCCTTCATGGGCTGGATGCACCTGCGCCTCGACACCTTCGAGCCCGCTTGGGCGGAGCTGGGCTATCGGCTGGGGCGGCCCTGGTGGGGCCACGGCGTCGCCACGGCCGCGTCCCGGCTGCTCACGCGGCGCGCCTTCGAGACGCTCGGGTTCGACGTGGTGAGCGCCCGGGCCATGCCGGAGAACGGGGCGTCGCGGCGCGTGATGGAGAAGGTGGGGCTCCGCGAGGCCGGGCGATTTGTCTTTCCGGCGCGGGCGTTGCCGGGGCTCAATGTGCCTGAGGTGCAGGGTGTGCTGTATACGCTGGGGCGGGAGGAGTGGTCTGCGGCGCGGTGAGGTGCGGTAGGGCGGCCAGCGCTGGAGGGTGAGCCTCAGGCTGCGGCTATCTCTCCTATACATCCTCTGAATCTCAAGGTTAGGCAGCCATTCTCGACAAGTCACAACGGACAGAACAGGCCACTCACGCACGACGCGGAGCCCGGGAGGATCGACTTTGCGCGGGGTCGCGAGAGGCTCACGCCGTAGGTTGGGCGGAGGCCAAGGCGACGGCGTGAATCCCACGCACGGCCCTCAGTGGCGACGCTTGGCGTTGTGAATGGCGCGCAAAGACGCCAAGACGCAAAGGTGGAGAGGGAGGCGCTGAGCGGGGGTGGGGCCTTGGTGATGGGGCTCCACGTCGCGTAAGGGCGCCAAGACCGGGGCTTTGCGGCTCTGTGACTTTGCGCCTTGGCGTCTTTGCGCGCCACAGACGAGTCGCGGCGAGCGCCCGGGGGTGGCAGAGTAGAGGGTGCGCATCCCGGCCTCCGCTGCCAGCGGCGACGCCTGACGGCGTGATCTAGCGCGGAGGAGGTGATCAAGGGACAGCGCATGGCCGACGGCCTGAGCGGCCGCCGCCGGGCTAGCTCGCGATGACCTGCACGTTGAACCGGACGCCGTGTTTGCGCTCATCGCTCACGATGGGGCGGACGATGCGCTCGACGAGGCTGGGATCGATGACCTTGTCGGCGATGCGCGCGGCGTTCTTGGCCCGACGGCGCACGATCTCGCGCCACTCGGGGAGCGCTGGGGCGTCCATGAGCTCCACGGCGAGATCCCAGGCCTCGTCCCGGGCGCCGCTCATCACGACCCCGGCCATCTTCGCCTGCAGCTCGGGGCCCACCCGCTCCAGCACTCCAAACGCCGTGGACAGCTCGGCGAGCTGCACCTGCACGATGCGGGTGAGCCGCGCGAGGACCTCGTTGATCATCACGAAGTCGGCGCGCAGCTCGTGGATGGGGCGGCCCCGGCGGCGCATGACTTCAGCGGCGGCGACGCCGAGATCGAGGTTGATGTGGGCGTTCATGCCCAACAGCAGGTGCTGCAAGACGAGCAGCTCGTCGCGCTCCAGGGCGTCAAACGCCGCCTGCCAGGGCGCGCTCGGCGTGCCGCCCGACCGCCGTTTGTCCCAGGCGCGCAAGAACCGGTTGGCGAAGACGACGTCGAGCTCCTCCATGCGGGCGTTGTCCTGAAACACGTCCCCGGCGATGATCGCGCGTTTGACGGCCAAGGTCACCCGCAGATACAGCGCGGCGAAGTACCCGATCTTGAGGCCGTCGCGGAGGCTCTCGCTCACCAAGGCGTCGAGGCGCGCGATGACGGCGTCGATGTCTTGGCACGGGCCCTCGTTCACGGCGATGGCCGGCAAGGGGCGATCGGCGGGGCGATCCTCAAAGAAGGAGAGCGGCCCATCGCCCTCGGTGGGCGCGTCGGACTGGGCGAGGGGATCATAAGGCGCCTGGGTGGAGGTGCCGGTACGGTCATCTTGATGGGTAGGCATGGCGGGGAGTATGCCACAAGAAGTCGGCGGAGCGGGCGTTTTGCGGGGCGATCACTCGGCGGCGTCGTTGGCCTCAGCGCGGCTGCCTTTGGCGATGAGGCGGGGCAGGTAGGCGGCCGCCGCGTCTTCGCCAACGGCGGCGACGACGGCGCGGGTGGCGCAGAGATCGAGGTTGCTCGTGGCGGCCTGCTCGGCGGCGGACGCGGCGGCGAGGGCCTGGCGGGCCTTGGCCTCGGCGGCGAGCCCACCGCTCAGGGCCGCTTGGCCCTGGAGAACCACCCGGGCCAGCCGATGAGCTGGGTCTCGTGCTGAGCGCGGAGCGTCAGCCAGCGGTCCAGACGCGCCGCGCCGTCTGCGTCGTTGTCGTTGGCGAGGAACGCGCGCAGGGCGTCGGCTTGGCCCTCCAGGACGGCGCCATGGGCGCTCCGGCGCAGGTGAGT
>JBEAVX010000747.1:0-7579 GCA_041160755.1 Pseudomonadota bacterium | reverse complement strand
GCGGGCAGGCGCGGGGGCGGCGGCGGCTCCGGAGGCGCGGCGGGGGCGTAGCCGGGCACCGAGGGCTCCGGGGCCTCCATGCCGTCATCACCGCCGAAGGAGGCGTCGATGACGTCGTCCTCCTCGGCGAGGTTGTCCCCGGTGAGCATCGCGGGGTTGCCGCCTTGGCGGGCGATGGCCTGGCGAATGGCCTCGGAGGCGTCCGGCGGCGGCTGGAGCTTCACCCGCAGGATTCGAGAGATGACCGCCTCGTCCCGGAGCGCCGTCATCAGGAGGAACATGTTGAAGCCCTCCTTCTTGTACTCCAAGAGCGGGTTGCGCTGGCCGTAGCCGCGCAGGCTCACGCCGTCGCGCAGGCGGTCCATGGCGAGGAGGTGGTCTTTCCAGAGCTGGTCGGTGAACTGGAGGAGGAGCTGGCGGGCGATCTGGTTGGAGGTCTCGACGCTGAGCTCTTGCTCCTTCGCCTCGAACAGGGCCTTGGCCTCGCGGAGCATCCGGCTCTGAATCTCTAATCGGGCAGTGTCGCGGAGCTCCTCGTCGGTCTCGGACCACTGGATGCCGAGGATGCGGTTGAGGCGCTCACGAAGGCCGGGGATGTCCCACTCGTCGGGGCGCACACCCGCGACGACGCAGTCGTCCATGATGTCGTCTACGACGCCGTCGATGGCCTCCAGCACCATGTCGCGGATCGCCTCGCCGGTGAGCGCCTTGCGGCGGACCTCGTAGACGATCTTGCGCTGCTGGTTGAGCACGTCGTCGTACTCCAGCAGGTTCTTGCGCATGTTGAAGTTCTGGCCTTCGACACGCTTCTGGGCGTTCTCGATGGACGAGGTGATCCAGCGGTGCTGGATGGGCTCGTCGTCCTGAATGCCCATCTTCTCCATCCAGGCGAGGATCTTGTCCGAGCCGAAGATGCGGAGGAGGTCGTCCTCTAGGGACAGATAGAACTTGGAGGAGCCTGGGTCGCCCTGGCGGCCGGAGCGGCCACGGAGCTGGTTGTCGATGCGGCGGGACTCGTGGCGCTCGGTGCCGATGATGCGCAGACCGCCGACCTCCAACACCCGCTTGCGCTCCTCTTCACACCGGGCGCGGTGCTGGGCGAGGGCGGCCTCGTACTCCGCCGGGTCGGTGAGCGGGTTGGCGGCGTCTTTGGCCAAGGCGTCGGGGTTGCCGCCGAGCTTGATGTCGGTGCCGCGACCGGCCATGTTCGTCGAGATGGTCACCGCGCCGATGCGGCCGGCCTGGGCGACGATGTGGCCCTCACGCTCGTGCTGCTTGGCGTTGAGGAGCTCGTGCGGGATGCCCTTGCGGGTCAACATCCGGGAGACGATCTCGGACTTCTCGACGGACGTGGTGCCGACGAGCACGGGCTGACCCCGGCTGTGGCAGGACTCGATGTCTTCGATGACCTTGCCGAACTTCTCCTCTTGGGTGCGGTAGACGATGTCGTCCTCGTCGCGACGCCGAATGGGGAGGTTCGTGGGGATCATCGCCACGTCGAGCTTGTAGATGTTGTGGAACTCGGCGGCTTCAGTCTCGGCGGTGCCGGTCATGCCCGCGAGCTTCTTGTACATGCGGAAGAGGTTCTGGAAGGTGATCGTCGCGTAGGTCTGCGACTCCTCTTGAACCTTGAGGCGCTCTTTGGCCTCGACGGCCTGGTGCAAGCCGTCCGACCAGCGGCGCCCGTGCATCTTGCGGCCGGTGTGCTCGTCGATGATGACGACCTGGCCGCCCTCGACGACGTAGTCCCGGTCGCGCTTGAACAGGGTGTGGGCCCGGAGCGCCTGGTTGACGTGGTGCAGCGTCTCCAGGTTGTGCGGGTCGTAGAGGTTGTCGATGCCGAGCTTCTTCTCCAGCTTGTCGACGCCATCATCGGTGAGGTGAACCTGGCGGTTCTTCTCATCGACGGTGTAGTCGAGCTCAAGCTGGAGCATCGGGATGACGGCGTCTACGAGGTAGTACGCCTCGACAGACTCGCCGACGGGCCCCGAGATGATGAGCGGGGTGCGCGCCTCGTCGATGAGGATGGAGTCAACCTCGTCCACGATGGCGAAGTGGTGGCCGCGCTGCACATATTGTTCGGCGCGGAACTTCATGTTGTCGCGGAGGTAGTCGAAGCCGAACTCGTTGTTCGTGCCGTAGGTGACGTCCGAGGCATACGCCGCGCGTTTGGTCTGGTCGTTGCGCTCGTTGGAGAGGATCTTGCCGACGGAGAGGCCCAAGAAGTTGTAGATCGGGCTCATCCAGTCGGCGTCGCGGGAGGCGAGGTAGTCGTTCACGGTGACGACGTGGACGCCTTTGCCCTCCAGGGCGTTGAGGTAGACCGGCAAGGTGGCGACGAGGGTTTTGCCTTCGCCGGTCTTCATCTCGGCGACCTTGCCCTGGTGGAGCACGATGCCGCCGATGAGCTGCACGTCGAAGTGCCGCATGCCCATGACGCGGCGGCTGACCTCACGAACGCCCGCGAAGGCCTCGGGGAGCAGGTTGTCGAGGGGCTCACCGGCGTCGAGGCGGCGCCTGAAGGCCGCGGTGAGGGCGCGGAGCTCGTCGTCGCTGGAGCCCTTCATCTTGGGTTCGAGGCCGTTGACCCGATCGACCAGGGGCTGGATCTTCTTCAGGGCGCGGTCGTTGGAAGACCCGAACACCTTCTTGAGCAGGCTCTCAACCTGGGCGATCATCAGTAGCTCCGAGAGACGACGAGCCGGGTGCGGGGCAGCCCCGACGCGGACGCAGAAAACGAGCGTGCAATGTGACCACCCTAGGTGCTGCGGTCAAGGGAAGCCGGGCTCAGCGAGTGGGCTGCACGTACTCCAATGGATCGACGGGCTGGCCGTCCACGCGCACCTCGAAGTGGCAGTGGGGCCCCGTGCTGATGCCCGTGCTGCCCATGGTCGCGATGACCTGCCCGGCCTCGACCCAATCGCCGACATCGACGTTGAGGCCGCTGTTGTGGCCATACCGGGTGAGCAGGCCATAGCCGTGGTCAATCTCGACGAGGCGGCCGTAGCCCTTGTCCCACCCAGCGGTGACGACCGTGCCCGCCGCCGAGGCCAGGATGGGGGTGCCTTTGGGCGCGGCGATGTCGAGGCCGTTGTGAAACGACCAGCGGCGGCGGTTGAAGGGGTTGCGGCGATACCCAAAGTCTGAGGTGAGCACACCTTCGGACGGCCAGATGTGCGGGATAGACGCCTGGAGGAGCACCATGTCCTCGACCCGGGAGGTCATCGCGTCCAGCCGGGGCTCGGCGGCGCTCAGGCGCGCGAGCAGGCGACCGGCGCGGTCGTCGAGCTCCGTGGCCCACAGAAGCGCGGGGCTGTCCTCCTCGGGCACGATGACGTCAAGGGCGTGGTTGTCCATGCTCAGGCCGTCCTCATCGCCGAGCACCAGGCCGTCCTCATCGTCGCCCATCAGGCCGTCAGGCGGCGCGGTGTCGCCCAGAGAGCCCTGGGCGGCCTCCTCTAAGATCGCCGCGTCGTGGCCATCGTAGGGCCCCGAGCCGCCGGGGCGAACGGGGCTCTCGCCGAGCAGCTCACGAAGCTGGGAGTCGTAGAGCTGCACCCGCCCCAGGGCCTCCTCGACGCGCTGGAGCTTGCCCTCGATGTCGTGGAGGCGGCCGCGCAGGGCCATGTTCTCCTCGACGAGCTGGCGCTGGTCGTCGCGTCGGGGGAAGGCCGAGACGCCGACGACGGCGACGCTCAAGATCGCGCCCAGGACGACCGCCCCGGCGACGGACCACCGACGCAGCTCCGCCACGCCGACGCTCACCTGCCGCACCTCTCCTTGCCCGGGGTCGGGCACGATGAGCAGGGTGTAGCGTGGCTCAGGCCGACGGTGGGGCATAGGGCCTCAGACTTCGTCGACCCGCACGACCACCGCGGTGATGTTGTCGTCTCCGCCGCGGTTGCAGGCGAGGTGGATGACGCTGCGGGCGGTCTCTTGGGGGCCACCACGCTGCATCGCCTCGCCGATCTCGGCGGTGGAGAGGTGGTTGGAGAGGCCGTCGGAGCACAACAAGAACTTGTCGCCGCGCCGCGTCGCCCGCACCTGGATGTCGATCTCGACCTCCTCCATGTAGCCGAGGCTGCGGGTGATGATGTTGCGCCACTTATGCGTGCGCGCCTCTTCAGCGGTGATGACGCCGGCCTTCACCTTCTCGTTGACCAAGGAGTGATCCTCGGTGAGCTGCTCGACGCGGCCGTCACGCAGGAGGTAGCCGCGGGAGTCGCCGACGTGGGCGATGAAGAAGTTGCCGCTGTCGATGAGCAGCACGAGCGCTGTGGTGCCCATGCCTTTGTATTCGGGGTTCGACGCGGCCTTCTCGAAGATACGTTTGCCCGCGAGGCGAATGGAGTACCGCAGCTTCTCCCGGATACGCTCGACGGGGTCGTCCTCGTCGGTGACGTTCATGTCGGGGCTGATCTCGATGGAGGTGAGCACCTCCTCGACGGTGTTCACGGCGATGGCCGAGGCGTACTCGCCGCCGACGTGACCGCCCATGCCGTCGCAGACGACGAAGAGGTTCAGCTCATCATTGATGAGGTAGTTGTCTTCGTTGTTTGTCCGCTTCATCCCGACATCGGTGATGCCGCAGGCTGTGATCCGCATGATGCCTCCGCCTCGACGTCCTGGTCCGTCAAGCCCCCTTGTGTACCCCGTCGAGGCCCCTTCGGGCAAGCGGCGCGGCGCGTGAGCGGTCAGAGCGAGGGATCAGGGGCGCTCCAACGCGACGGCGAGGGCCTCCCACTCGGCGTGATCCAGCTCCTCGGCCCGGCGGCGCTCGCCCACCGTGGCGCGGAGCGCGACCCCGGCCTGCTCCCGTCCATAGGTGGCGGTGAGCGCGTTGAGCAGGGTCTTGCGGCGCTGGGAGAAGCCCGCGCGCACGGCCCGGCGGAAGCCCTCCATCGGCAGACCGCCGGTTCGCGGCGTGTTGTGGGGATCGAGGCGCACCACCGCCGACCAGATCTTCGGCGGCGGGTGGAACGCGCCCGGGGGCAGCTCCAGCACGATGCGCACGTCCGCCGCCGCCTGGCACAACAGCGAGAGGCCCCCGTAGGCGTCATCCCCGGGCTTGGCGGCGAGGCGCTGGGCGACCTCAAGCTGGAACATCAGCACATGGCGGCGAAACCGCGCGCCCTCGTCCAACAAGGCCGCGAGGATCGGCGTGGCGACGTTGTACGGGAGGTTCGCGCAGCTCGTCCAGCCCTCGCCGGGGCAGACCTCGGCCCAATCCAGGGTGGTGGCATCGGCGATGAGCAGCGGCAGCTCGGGCAGGCGCTCTTGGAGGCGCGCGGCGAGCTCACGGTCGATCTCGACCACCTGGAGCGCCGCGCCCCGACGCAACAGCGCCTCGGTGAGCACGCCGAGGCCGGGGCCGATCTCTAAGGTGGGCGCGCCGGGGGTGATCTCGGCGAGGTCGGCGATGCGCTCGATGAAGGCGGGCTGGGTGAGGAAGTTCTGGCCGAAGCGGCGGTTCGCCCCGCGACCGAGCTCACGGAGCGCGCTCGCGGCCTTGTGGCTCTGCGCGGGGGCGCTCTGACCGAAGCCATCGTCGCTCACAGGCGCTCCAGGGGCCAGCTGGGCCGCACGGGGCTGTTCAAGGGGTCGCGCTGCCCGGCGAGCAGGCGCAGGCGACCGGCGTTGGCGATCATCGCGCCGTTGTCGGTGCAGCGGGAGCGCGCGGGCACGAAGGCCGTCACGCCGGGGAGGGTCACCACCCGAGCGCGCAGAGCGGAGTTCGCGGCGACACCGCCCGCGAGGGCGACCTGGGTGACCCCGGTGCGCTCCACGGCGCGCATCACCCGGTCCATGAGCACGTCCACGACGGCCTCCTGAAACGACGCGGCCACGTCTTCGCGGCGGTAGAGGCCCGACTCCACCCGCTGTCGCACCGCCGTCTTGAGGCCGGAGAACGAGAGGTCGTCTGAGCCTTTGAGCTTGGGGCGCGGCAAGGTGACCGCGCTGGCGTCGCCTGTGGCGGCGAGGCGGTCGATCAGCGGCCCGCCGGGGTAGCCCAAGCTGAGCGCCCGGGCGACCTTGTCGTAGGCCTCACCGGCGGCGTCATCGACGGTGCTCGCCAGCGCCTCGTACTCACCGAGCGACCGGGCCAAGTAGAGGGTGGTGTGGCCGCCAGAGACGACGAGGCCCAAGAACGGGAAGCTCGGCGCGGGGCGCTCCAACAGCGGCGAGAGCAGGTGGCCTTCGAGGTGGTTCACCGCGACGAAGGGCAGGCCCCAGCCCAAGGCCAAGGATCGGGCGAAGGTGGCGCCGACGAGCAAGGCGCCGATGAGCCCCGGCCCGGTGGTGGCGCAGATCGCGTCCGGGCGATCCACCCCGGCCCGGGCGAGGGCCTCTCGGGTGACGGCGGTGATCTTCTCGGCGTGGGCGCGGGCGGCCAGCTCGGGCACGACGCCACGGTAGGCCTCGTGCACGGTCTGGGTGTAGACGACATCGGAGAGGATGCCCTCCGCGCTGACCACGGCGGCGGCGGTCTCGTCACAGCTCGTCTCGATGCCAAGCACAACCACGGGCGGCCTTCGATCGTTGGGAGAGGAGGATCCCGTTTCGCCCGGCGCGCACGCCCTGGCAAGCGATCCCCCGAAGGATCCGCCGATGGGATCTCACGATCAGGGCCCCGGATCGCCGCTCGTTTACACCTTCATGCAGAACATGAAGAAATGGTGTTGACACGACAAGAGCCACTGGTGACACTGCTGGGGAACCTAAGCTCTGGCAGGTCGCGCTGGACGCTGTAGCTGCTGATGACGCTGTATTTGACGCTGATCCTGCTGACCGCTGAAGCAGAGGCTGTCGGCTCCTGGCGCGGGCTGGGTGTGCCGCCCGGAGCCTTGATGACGCTGTTCACCCCCACGCGACCTGCCCGATGTCTGTGCCGAGGGCGACGGTGACCCCACCGCCGCCCTCGGCCTCGCTCACCAAGCTGGGTGAGGCGCCCTCCTCCGCGCCGGAGCGCGACCTCGTCCAGCTCGCCGCCCGCGCCGCCTTGGCGACCGCCTGGCGCGGCCTCAACCCCCAGAGCCGCGAGCAGTTCGCCCAAGCCCCCTCCCCGTCCACCGTAGATCGGGTCTGGTACGAGACCCAAGACGGCTGGACCGCGCCGATGCACCGCGTGCCCGCCGCGCCTGGGGGCTCCGGCGAGCCGGTGATCCTCGCGCATGGCCTGGGCGTGAACCGCTTCGCGCTGGACTTCTCCCCGGAGCTCTCTCTGGCCCGGGCGCTCTCCCGGGCGGGCTTTGAGGTCTTCTTGTTGGAGACCCGGGCCGACCGCGCGGCCATCGCCCCCGTGCGCGCCCCGGCCTTTGACGTCGACGACGTGGCGCGCCAGGATCTCCCCGCCGCCTTTGAGCGGGCCTGCCAGCTCACCGGGGCCCGCCGCGCGCTCTACGTCGGCCACGCCTTGGGCGGCCAGCTCCTCTACGCGACCGCCGGGCAGCACGGCGCCGACGACATCGCCGCCGCCGTGACGATCTGCGCCCCGGTCACCTTCCCCCGCCAAGCGAGCGGTGCAAGGGCCCTACGCCTCGCCTTGGGGCTCCTCCCCCAAGACACCCGCCTGCCCACC
>JBEAVX010000146.1:0-4209 GCA_041160755.1 Pseudomonadota bacterium | reverse complement strand
ACCTGGGCCGCGGCCTCGGCCGGTATCGGCGGGAAGTCCCAGCCTTGGGCCGGGCGATAGCGGGCGACGATGGCGCCGTTTGCGCTGACGTTGGTGTCGCCGCCGACCACCCAGACCTCGTCTTCGCTCGCGCCCCACACGCCGAACAGGGTGATCGAGGCGCCCAAGGACTCCTCGATCACTTTGACGTGCTCGACCGGATCGAGCTGGAGCACCCGGCCGGCCGCGCCGACGGTCCACACATGGGTCTCGCCGAGCCACACCCACCACAGGTCGCCGGGGCTCTCGGGGGTGACCCGCGTCCACTCCTCACCGTCGAGGTGCAGCACGAGCGGGCCCTCGCCGTCGTCGCCGCCGACGGTCCAGACGTCGTCCCGCGCGCGGCCGGTCACGCTCAGGAGCGCGCCGGGCAAGGACTCTCCGAGGAGGGTCCACGCGGGCTTTGGGCCGCTGTCGTCGGCGTCGGCGCCCCGGTCCTTACATCCAGCGGCGGCGATAGACGCCATGAGCAGGGCGGGGAGCGCCCAGAAGGTCAGGGTTGAGGGGGACAACGAGTCGACCATTTTTGGGGCGCGCTCCATTTCACCATCTCTTAACCCGAGGTGCGCCATGGGCGTCGTGGGGGTATACTCGGCGCCATGAGCGCGCTGCACGACACCGCCAGGACGGCCTTCACCACGCCCGAGCCGTCGTCGCACGCGCCCCGAAACGAGCCTTTGATGACCGCGCCGACCGCCAACCCGTCCTCCCGCAAAGAAGACGAAGCCTTTCGAGAGATCGCGAGCTTCTTGCGGCTCGTCGGTCACTCGACACTGTTTGACTATTACGATTTATCCAAAGACGCCGCCCCCGAAGACACCCGGGCGAGCCTCGACGAGCGGCGGCGCTGGGCCCAGTCCCAGCAGTCAAACCCCAAGTTTCAAGAGGAGGCGCGCTGGCTCATTCGTCACCACGCCCTCGTGGCCACGGTGCTCCTCGACCGCCGCGCGATGTACCTCAAGCGGATCGAGCAGCACCGGCTGCAGAAGTCCTTGGACATGCTCACCTTGTTCGTGCGCGGCGCCCTGCGAGGCGAGACGCTCTCCGCCGAGGCCGAGGCCGTCGTGCTCGATCAGGCCCGGAGCCTCGGCGTCCCCGACGACATCGCGCAGGAGCACATCACCCGGGCCCTCAACGAGAAAGGCGCCTCGCGCGGCGCGCCCCAGGCCTTGGAGCCCCAGCGGGTTCACCGCGCCAGCCAGACGATGATCACCCAGCTCCGTGAGGTCGTGACCCGGGGTGATCTCTCGACGGCCGAGCTAGAGCGGATCCTCGTCGAGGGCCGCAAACGGGAGATGAGCGAGCAGGCGATCCTGCAGGCCATCGATCTCGCCGCCCAGCGCTCCGCCCGGCGCCGCGCTGTGGAGAAGACCGCCGCCGCCGCGCCCGCCGCCGCGCAGACGAGCGCGGCCCTCAGCGCCGAGCCGACGCCGCCCCCGACGTCTCCAGCGGGCAACCCCCTCGATGAGCAGCTCCGCAGCGACGCCATCCGTGAGCTCGTGGACACCGTGCGCGGCGCGATGTTGATGGGTGTGCTCACGATGTCCACCCTCTCCTCTCTTCAGCGCCGAGGCACCCAGCTCGGCCTCGACCAGCGCACGGTGCAGCTCGCGGTCACCGAGGCCAAGCTCGCGGGCGAAGACATGATCGCCGGGAAGCTCGATCCCTACGCCGTGATGCAGGTCGGCGAGAGCGTCGATCAAGAGTCTCTGCGCCAGGCCTACCAAGATCAGCGCCGCTGGGCCCTCGGGCTGCCCAACCCCTCGGAGGGTGTGCGGGCCTGCGTACGCATCGACATGGCCTGGTCTCTGGTCAAAGATCCCCGCAGCCGCGTCCGGTACGATCTGCGCCGGAAGGGCGGCGCCTGAATCGTGGCGGTGACGTGGTGATCGCCGGGATCTCTGGTTAGCCCGAGGGGATGCTCACCCCACCGCTCTGGCTTGATCCCCTGCCCCAGCCCCGCCCCGCCCTTCGGGGGCCCCTCGCCGTAGACGTCGTCGTGCTCGGCGCCGGGCTCTGCGGCGCGAGCGCGGCCTTGCACCTCGTGGACGAGGGGCTCCGCGTCGCCGTGGTCGAGTCCCGGGCCGGGGCGATGGCGGCGAGCGGGCGAAACGCGGGCTTCATCCTGCAGGGCACCGCCGAGCGATACTCCCGCGCCCGGTCGCTCATGGGCCACGATCGCGCCCGCCGCGTGCACGGCTGGAGCGTTCAGAACCACCTCCGAATGGCCGAGGCCATCACGCGCCTGGGCATTGACTGCGAGTACCAGCGCCGGGGCAGCCTGCAGATCGGCTCTGGCGCAGAGGAGGAGGCCGAGCTGCTGGAGTCGGCGCGGATGATGGTCGAGGACGGCTTCGACGCCGAGCTTCGCCAAGGGGACGCCCTGCGTGAGGTGTACCGCCGCCGGGGCAACACCGTGGCGCTCTATCTGCCTGGAGACGGCGAGGTTCACCCCGCTCGCCTCGTTCGGGGCCTGCTCGACGCCGCCGAGCGCGGCGGCGCGCGCATCTTTGAGGGCAGTCCGGCCACGGCGCTCGACGCCTCACGGCCCGGGGACGTGCGGGTGAGCACCCCGGAGGGCGAGATCACCGCCGAGGTCGCCGTCGTCGCGCTCAACGCCCGGGTGGGCGATCTCCTGCCCTACTTCCGCGACAAGGTGGACCCGGTGCGGGGGCAGATGTTGGCGACGGCGCCCTTGCCGCCGCTCTTTGAGTGCCCGATCTACGCGAACCACGGCTACGACTACTGGCGCCAAGACCCCGCCGGTCGCATCGTGCTCGGCGGCTGGCGTAACCTCGACCCCGAGGCCGAGGTGGGCCACGCCGAGGTGCTCCACGAGCAGATCCAAGCGCGCATGACCGACTTTGTGCAGAGCTGGGTGCCCGATCAGCCCGTCCAGGTCACCCACCGATGGTCGGGCATCATGGGCTTCTCTCGGGACGGCCTGCCGTTGGTCGGCCCGGCGCCGGGCACCCCAGGCGCCGTCGTCGGCGCGGGCTTCACCGGGCACGGCTTCGGCTTCGCGTTCTTGGCCGGGGCGGCGCTGGCGCGCCTCATCGTAGACGGCCAGCACCCCTTCTGCGACGATCTGAGCCCCCACCGGATGCGTTAGGCGGGGGCCCAGGCGTCGAGGTGGGCTAAATCACTCGCCGCCGCGGCAGGTGACCTCACCGGCGTCGTTGATGACGCAGTCCAGCGTCGAGCCGCCCTTCACGTTGCCGAGGTTGACCTCGCCGGGCATGAGCTGGGCCATACACACGTCAGAGACGCCGCTCACCGTGGCCTTGCCCTCGGCCAGGGCGCCGACGAACTTCTCGCCCTCTTGATCACGGCAGACGACCCGAACACGCTCGTAGGCGGCGGAGTTGCCGGTGATGTTGATGCTCACCGTGGAGGCGGGATCGGCGGCGGGGGCGGCGGCGACCTCGGGCTCCTTCTTCTTGCAGGCGACGACGGCGAGGAGGAGGACGAAGGGGACGAGCTTGCGCATGAGGCGCTCCTGTCAAGGGGTTGTGAGGAAGACCATCGGGCTCTTAGCGAGGTGCTCGGGCGGCGGCAAACCGCCGGGCGTGACGACTCGGCGTCAAAAGTCGGCGCGAACGCCCCCAAGGGGCAGGAGCCGAGGCCCGGCGACCGCCGCCTGCTGGCTGTAGTCGTAGCTGTAGATGACGTACATCTCATTGTTTCGGGGCGGCACCAGCCACAGCTCGCCGTAGACCACGAAGGTCCAGGTGCGGAGCTGCACGGCGCGCTCGGCGTGGACGTCGATCTTCTGATAGTCGGCGAGCCGGGCGCTGTTGGGATCACCCAGGAGGGGATCGTAGGTGTCGGTGTCGCCGATGTAGAGCCCGCCGGTCGCCGGGGTGTAGGGCAGGCCCATGGCGTAGCGGTAGCGCACGCCGACGTTCCAGACCTCGTTCAGATCGTAAGAGGCCACCCACGAGACGGCGAAGGGCTGATCGTAGTCGCTCGGCCAGCCGTCGCGTAGGGATCGCCCGACGGTGACGGAGAGCGCCGTGAAGAACTGCTCTTTGAGGCGATAGCGGCTCGTGAGCTCGACGCCCCAGGCGACGCCGTCCACGGCGTAGGGGCCCTGGCCGATGGGCTCGACGATGACGTCCTGGAGGCGTTTGCCCCAGCCCTCTACCCCAAGCTCCCAGCGCCCGGCGA